>CALCJE010000186.1 GCA_937965665.1 uncultured Bacteroidales bacterium | reverse complement strand
GAATACCTTTGAATTTAGAAAAAGAACTCATTACACACAAAAAGGGATACTACCACCTGCTATCCACTGGCAGGTTTTGTATCCCTACTGATAAAAAAACCGGAACAAACTATTGTCTTTAGAAAGGCAATTAGTTTGATTCCGGTTTTTACCGTTAATTCAAAAAATAAAACAAAAAGCTTATTTACATTTTCTTCAGGATGATGGCTGTTCCCATTCCACCGCCGATGCAAAGCGAAGCCATTCCATATTGCTTGTTATTGCGTATCATTTCGTACAACAGGCTAACGGTAATCCGGTTACCCGATGCTCCAATGGGGTGACCCAGCGCTATTGCACCTCCATTCAGGTTGCAATGCTGGTCGAACCATTCGGGGTCAAGCTGATGATCGTTACATAACTGGCTAATAACCCCAAGCGATTGAGCAGCAAAGGCTTCGTTGAGTTCAACCACATCCATATCGGCCAACTTCATGCCGGCTTTTTGAAGTGCGTTTGCAATGGCAGGCACAGGCCCCATGCCCATAATGGAGGGATCAACACCACCCTGGCCAACAGATACAATTTCGGCCAAAGGAGTAAGATTGTATTTTTTTACAGCCTCTTCCGATGCTACCAATACGAAGGATGCACCATCGTTAATACCCGAAGCATTGCCTGCTGTTACACTGCCATCCTTTTTAAAAGCAGGACGGAGCGATGCCAGCTTTTCGGGAGTAGTAGCCCTGTTTACAAACTCATCGGTATCAAAAACGATTGTTTCTTTTTTAGTTACAATTTCAACCGGTACAATTTCGCCCTTAAATCTGCCATTGTCAATGGCATCAATAGCTTTGCGCTGCGATCCATAAGCAAAAGCATCCTGCTGTTCGCGGCTGATCTGGTATTTTGCGGCAATATTTTCGGCAGTAATACCCATATGAACGTTTTCGAAAGCATCCGTCAGACCATCAAGTACCATATGGTCAACGGCTTTAAAGTCGCCCATTTTAATGCCGTTGCGCACCGAGCCCGGAAGCAGGTAGCATGCTGCCGACATGTTTTCGGTACCACCAGCAAGAATAAGGTTAGCCTGGCCGGCTTTTATGTTTGCGAAAGCATTTAAAATGGCTTTCATGCCACTACCGCAAATCATGTTAATGCCGTAGGCCGGAACTTCGCTGGGTACACCTGCCCTGATGGAAGCCTGGCGGGCAACGCCCTGGCCCTGTCCTGCTGAGAGGATATTTCCTACAACCACCTCATCAAGGTTAGCCGGGTTAATACCTGTTTCGGAAATGATATTTTTAATAACCAATGAAGCCATTTCGGCAGCCGATATTCCGGCAAGGGAGCCACCAAACTTGCCGATGGCAGTTCTTTTGGCGGCAACAATATATACTTTGTTCATTATGTGTAGTTTAAAAAGGTTTAGGATTTTCCTATCAGGATAGGTTAACTTGTTTCATATCTGTAAGCTCTTCCGAAATAATAAGGGTAGCCTCGGTTTGGGCCTGTATTTCCTCAACGGTAAACAAAGGATTTATTTCGGTGAGTTTTATTCCCTCGGGTGTTACTTCCATGACGCCCATTTCGGTTACGATCATATTTACCTGGCCGGCAGCGGTTAATGGAAGCGTACACGATTTAAGAATTTTCTTTTCACCATTGGCCGTATGTTCCATGGCTATAATTACCTTGCGCGAACCTACCAGTAAATCCATGGCACCGCCCATGCCCGGGGTTTTTTTGCCTGGTATCATCCAGTTGGCCAGGTTTCCCTTTTCGTCGACCTGCAAAGCACCCAGCACGGTAACATCAACATGTCCGCCACGGATCACTGCAAAAGAGGTAGCACTGTCGAAACTCGAAGCGCCCGGCAAGGCGGTAATAAAACCACCACCGGCATTCAGCAGGCAGGTATCTTCCTGACCTGGTTCAGGGGTTGGTCCCATACCCAGCAAGCCGTTTTCCGACTGCAGCGTAACTTTTACATGTGCAGGCAGATAATTTGGAATAAGTGTAGGCAATCCAATACCAAGGTTTACTACATTCCCGTGATGCATTTCGAGTGCAACACGCCGTGCAATTACTTCTCTGATTAATTTTTTGTCCATCGAAATATTATTTATCCGTTAAGTCTCTTGTTAAGTTCCTGGGCAATGTACGAAGCCACATGATTGGCATACGAGTTCATGGAGAAGCCGGCATCGTAGCCAAGTTCCTTTGCCAGCTCGTGTGATATGCGCGGCCCGCCGCAAATAAGGATTACCTTGCTACGCAGGCCTTCGGCTTCGAGCATCTCGACCAACTCTGTAAGGTTCTGAATATGCACATCCTTTTGGGTTACTGTTTGTGATACCAACAAAGCATCGGCTTTCATTTCGATGGCCTTGGCAATAAACTCTTCATTTGGCACCTGGCTGCCCATGTTAAGGGCTTCGAACATTTCGTAGCGCTCAATTCCGTAATGACCGGCATAACCTTTCATATTCATAATGGCATCAATACCTACAGTATGAGCATCGGTTCCGGTACTGGCACCAACCACTACTATTTTGCGAGCTATATGCTCGCGGATAAAAGTGTCGGTTTCGTCCATATCCCAAACGGTTGAATCAACTTTTGGAACATGAATGGAAGTAAAATCGATTGTATGCGTGCAGCTACCGTAACAATTGAAAAAGGTAAAACCAGGTGTAAGCTCCTTGTAAAAAACAACCTGCGGATTTTCGAATCCCATTTTTTTCATCAGCAGCTTGGCAGCTTCGATGGATTCGTCGTTGCAGGGAACAGGGAGTGTAAAACTAATCTGAGTTTTACCATCGTTCATGGTATCCCCGTAAGGTTTTATTTTGGTCAGGTCGAGCGTTTGGTCAAAATCATTACGCTCCATTGAATATAATCCGCCACTCATTATTCTTTTCCTCCTTTCATGATTGCAATAAACGGGTTTTGATAATTTTTCCCTTTTTCGACTACACCGGCGAGGCCTTTACCCCCGTTTCGCGGTCGCTTTACATCGCCGAACATGCCTTTTTCGAGCGATGAGAAAAGTCCCTCGTGGCTGATTTTGCCCAGAATTTCGAGCGCTTCGTCAAGCACCTGGTTTGCACGCTTGCAAACAATTCCATCCTTTTTAAACTCCATTTCATTGCCTATATCTTTCATATTATTGAAGATATAACGCGCATTTTCAATGGCCAGGTAACGATCGGACATAAACGGGGTGTGAACCGCTTCGGTTATCATGCCGAGTAACTGCAAACCCTGGCCGGTCCAAATGGAGATCTGGTTAAACAACGCATTCTGAATCTGGCCTTTAAATATGTTACCAGTCATGAATTTGGTGGGAGGCATATATTTTAAAGGCGCTTTAGGAAATATTTCGCGGGTCATCTGCGCCTGCGCCAGTTCATACAGGAAACCATTTTCCATATCGGGGTGCATTTCGAAAGCATGACCCAAACCCATTTGTTCTTCGGGGATGCCGGCAAGCAAGGCCAACTGCTCGTTGATCAGGTCGGAGGCAAGCACGGTACGTGCTTCTTCGTATGCATCGGCTGTTGTCAGGTAATTATCTTCACCTGTGTTGATAATAACTCCGGCAAATCCGTTGATCACCCGTGAGAAATACTGGTCGATCATGGTGCGTTGCATATTGATATCGCGGAACAGAATACCGTACAGTGCATCGTTAAGCATCACATCAAGACCTTCGAGCGCACCCATAACTGCGATTTCGGGCATACATAATCCTGAGCAGTAATTACAGAGCCGGATATACCTTCCCACTTCCGTACTTACTTCATCCAGCGCTTTACGCATAATGCGGAAATTTTCCTGGGTAGCATAAGTGCCGCCAAAACCTTCGGTGGTGGCGCCAAAAGGAACATAATCGAGGAGGCTTTGGCCTGTAGTACGGATCACGGCAATAATATCGGCGCCCTGCCTGGCAGCAGCCTGGGCCTGAACCACATCTTCGTAAATATTACCGGTAGCAACTATTACATAAATATAAGGTTTGGCACCTTCGCCAATAGTATTGATATAGTTTTCGCGCCTTTGCCGGTTGCTTTTAATACGTGCAATGCTTTGGCTGATATAAGGTTGCAAAGCAAGGTCGATCTGATCGGTTGTATGTATCGGCAAGCGGGTAATATCCAGTTGCGAATCGGCGATTTGCTGAGCGATTTGCTGAGGGGTAAGCCCGGTTTCGACCATGGCATTGCCGATATAAAACATGACGCCTTCACCCAGCATTCCTTTTAATTTCAGGTCGTCGACCACCACATTGGGCAGGGGCACTTCGTTAGCATCAATGCCATCGATACCAAGCAGCCGGCACAAGGTACGCTCAACAGCCACGGTGGTATAGGTTCCAACAAAATTCTGAACATCGGCTGCAATTCCGCTGGCATATTGCCTGGCTTTGTTTACCTTTTCAAAATCAAGTCCAAGTTTACTTAGTTGCATATATTCTGGTTTCGTTTTATGAGTTCTGTTTTAAATACATCGATGCAAGCTCAATCAGCTCATTCTCTACTCCAAGTATCGAAGCAATGCGCAAAGCCTCGAGCGGAACATCGTCAGCATCATGTTCGAGCAGCGAGTAATCCATATAATTATTGATGTTGTTCGCTGTAATTTTTTCATTGAAATCGCCGGTTAACAGTCCTTTAACCCTCAGTTTGCGACAAGGTGCTTTTATATTGCTGTAATGCGTGGTTACCAGGCTCGGTACCTGTGAATTTGCAAGCAAAGTTACGATGGCGTTTACAATGGCCCTGCCTTCGGCGGGATTGGTGGTACGTGCAGGTTCGTCAACCAGGGCGAGCAATTTTTTACCCTTGTGGGCTGCGCGTAAAATTTTGTTGATGTTTAACATCTCGGCTGCAAACGACGAAAGCCCATTGAGTTCGGATTGATCGTCGCCCATATTTAACAGAATTTCCTCGACAGGCACAATAAATGCTTCTTTTGCAGGGATATAAAACCCGAACTGGAACAGGTACTGCGCCAATGCCACAGTTTTAAGCAAAACGGTTTTTCCGCCCATGTTTGCGCCGGTAACCAGGCATGGTAAGGGTTCAATGGAAATATCAACAGGCTGAAATGCTTTCTGCTGCTGCTCGAGCATTTTTTTTACCCAGGGATTAAAAAGCTGGATATAACGTGTGCACTCTATGGCTGGCTGTGGCCTGCACATATCATTCTCAACGGCCTGGATCGCTTTTGCAAAAAGAATATCGAGGGTAGCAAGTATTTCGTGGGCCAGCTTCAACCCAACAACTTCACTGAACAATTGAAGCGAAAGCTTTTGCCGGATGCTATCCTCCAGAACAAGGCATTTTTGCCTGACAACCTCCGCCTGTTCGGGATTAACGGTGAGCAGATTTTGTTGTTGCTTCCTGAGTTCGGCCAGTTCCTGGCTATAAGCCGGGTAAATATAAAATTGCGGTAGTTTCTGGTTTTCGGGATCCAGCACAGCGATAACTTGCTGCAAAACGGGAAGATTCACCAGTTGACAATTCAGCAGTTCAAGATTCACCCTGATGGATTCGCTCAACAGGCAGAAATGTTTGATTTCGAAAAGTCCGATATCGTCGAGCACTTTAGCCGCAGCCAGGTTGGCCAGCGTACCCTGTATATCGTGCAGCTGCTGCAGGTCGTGCCTGATGGATTCTACCGGCATCGCCAGTTTTTCCTGTTTTACAACCTCAACAAAAAAGGCAAGCTTTTCCAGTTCATCCTCAATCTGCTGAGCATCGGTAAACATTTCCTGCGAAAGCAGCATGCGCCTGCCGGCAGCCGAACAAATATCAAGGCTCTCGACCATGAATCTCATGCCGCTGTTACTGCTGACTATATTTCGCAAGCTTGCCATCTTCAGATTTTTCTAATATCATACACCGGTATACCCAGGCTTTCCGACATGGTATCACACAATTTGTGCGAATCGAGTACAAAGCCCTCGGGCGATACCGGGTTAACGCATACTGCTATTAATTTGGTACGAAGCAACACCTTTATGCGCCCGCCTTTATTCACAAAAGCCCTGTACGATTCAGGCGTTACAAACATACGGGTGAAGTCGCGCACAATAAGTGTTATTTTATCGATATTTTTCTGTACCCTGAGGAAATTCAGCAAACTATCGCTTACAGCACCTGTAACAAACAACATTTCACCCGATCCGAAAAGCTTGTCCCGGTATTTTTCAAGCAAAAAAACCGAAGGGATCCCGAGGTTAGTGATATTCCAACTTTGGTCGATGGCAAATATTCCGCTTTCCATTGCCAGGAGTTTTTCATTTACCGGCGACTGAAAAGCCTCTATCTGCATGAGCCCGAATACGAATTTTGTTTTTCGCACCAGGGTGTGAATATTGGCCGATACGGCGGCACCTGTGGCAAGTATCATGCTTTCGGTAACTGCCGGCGATCCCGGGCTCAGTCGCGAAAGGGCTCCATCAACAATAGTGGTATTTACACCATATTGTTGCATGTCGCTGATGGTTTGCCGAAGCCAGACACTATCAGGGGGACCTGAAAAAATTACTTTTCCTATTCCTTTTGCCCTGGCGGTAACCAGCCTTCCCAACGATGTGCTCCGGCCGCTTACCGCCATTATTTCGGCATCCAGTTGCTTTTCGCGATAATGCTTTTCGGAGGTGACAAAAATAAGATTCTCAAAAAGCTCAATTTCGGGTTTCTGGGTTAAAGATACCTGGTCAACAGATTCACCATCAATACCTATGGATGTAATGGCAAGTTGTTTTCCCGAATGTTCGAGCCTTTTCAGTACATAGTTCAGGCATTCCGTTTTACCGGTGTTCTTTTCAAGCCCGACTATCGACATACTCTTATATTGCAATATGTCACCCGTAAAAGGCATTCATCAGTTGTTTAATACATCATTAATTACTTCTTCGGGTTCAATCGAAGAATTGTTTCTGATCTTACGCAGTAAGCCTTCTGGTTCGAGCGACAGCTGATCGCCCTGCAACAGTGAGGCAACACCTTCGGGATTTTTTGCGGATACACAATCGGGGCAGTGGCAATCATTCGTGTATTCCTCGGGTTGCGAATATGTTGTGATGACACCTTCGAAATTACGCAGCACCACTTTGCTTGGACTTTGCGATATAAGATAAGTTGGCATTACCGGTATTTTACCGCCTCCACCTGGGGCATCAACCACAAAGGTGGGTACAGCATAACCGGAAGTGTGCCCACGGAGGTTTTCGATGATCTCGATCCCTTTTGATACCGGGGTACGGAAATGTGACAGCCCCTGCGAAAGGTCGCACTGGTAGATATAATATGGGCGTACCCTTATTTTCACCAGCCCGTGAACCAGGTTTTTCATCACATTTACGCAATCGTTTACACCACGAAGTAGCACGGATTGGTTACCGAGCGGAATTCCTGCATTTGCCATACGGTCACATGCCAGTTTCGATTCAGGGGTGATTTCGTCGGGATGGTTGAAGTGTGTATTCACCCAGATCGGGTGATATTTTTTGAGCATGTTTACCAGGTCTTCAGTAATCCTTTGCGGACAAACTACTGGAACGCGGGTACCAATGCGGATAATTTCGACATGCGGAATTGCACGCAGGCGCTGTATGATAGATTCAAGCATTTTATCGCTAACCATCAGCGCATCGCCACCCGACAACAATACATCTCTTATCTGCGGTGTGCGGGCAATATAATCGATGGCTTGCTGAATCCTGTCCGTAGGGGCCTGGCAATCGTTTTGCCCGGCAAACCTGCGACGCGTACAATGGCGGCAATACATGGAACACATATCAGTGATCAGGAACAACACCCGGTCGGGGTAACGATGGGTGAGGCCCGGAACAGGTGAATCGCCGTCTTCGTGCAGGGGATCCAGCAGGTCGACCGGTGATTGAAAGAGTTCAAGTCCTGATGGTACTGCCTGTTTGCGGATGGGGCAATTGGGGTTATTGGAATCAATAAGCGACAAATAGTACGGCGTAATAGCCATTCGAAGCGTTTCGAGCGACTTTTTAACACCTTCTTCTTCTGATGGTGTAAGGCGAATATATTTCTTAAGCTGTTCGAAAGTTTCAATCCTGTTTTTTACCTGCCACTTCCAATCATTCCATTGTTCATCGGTAGCTTCAGGGAAAAATTCTTTTCTTCTGTTTACAGACATATTAGTTTTATTTTATTGTTGATTTAAGCCGGCGGGTGTGAAGCTTCAGATGATTGAAAAATACTGATGTAATTTAACCGGTTTATTGTAACAAGCGACTGAACCGGCAGTTGATCACCGGGTTCAGCCGTTTGCTTATTTATTGATTATTTTGAGGTATTGAACTCATATGCCATGCGAAAACCTTTGGCAGGATTTGTATTATGCATAAAGTTCAGTGAATACTTTTCGCAGGGAGTCGCTTTCGCGAAGCAATTGCAGGGTAATTTCGGCATGTCCTTTGGTATAACCGTTGCCCACAATCATGGTAACATCGCTTCCAACGCCTTCGGCACCCAGGGCTGCTTTGGTAAAGCTGGTAGCCATGGAGAAGAAATACACCGTGCCGCTATCTTTGGTGCAAAGGATGCTGGTCATTTCAGTATCAGGGATGTTCACATTGTTGATAGTAATATCGCAAAGCTGTCCGCCTGTAATTTCTTCAATTTTCTCGAGAACAGGAACTGGTACGGTTGCATCAGCTGTAAATATATGATCGCAGAAACCCAGTTCTTCGAG
>CALCJE010000185.1 GCA_937965665.1 uncultured Bacteroidales bacterium | reverse complement strand
GTAAAATGGATTTGCCGTAAATGCGGACTGATATACGAAAGTGACCGGGCGCTTAAAAATTGCCCCGGTTGCGAGCATCCACAGGCCTATTTCGAGGTGCTGGCAGAGAATTATTAAAATCTGACAACATCAAATAGCATTCTTTGTTATTATTTAAACCTGAATTAAAATCTCAATAACGCATGTCGGTTAAAACGATTCAAAAACTATCACTTACACAAACGCCAGCTTTTAATAAAGAAGAAGTTTTAAGAGATTATCGTATTGCAAATGAGAGCCGCCAGGCCAGTTTGCTGGGCCGTCGTGAAGTGCTGACTGGTAAAGGCAAATTCGGAATCTTCGGGGATGGAAAAGAAGTAGCACAGTTGGCTATGGCCCGCGTGTTCCGCAAGGGCGACTGGCGTTCAGGGTATTACCGCGACCAGACGTTTATGTTTGCTTCAGGGCTGATGAAGGTAGAAGAATTTTTTGCCCAGATTTATGGAGATACTGATGCTGCATTTAACCCGATGAATGCCGGCAGGTTAATGGGAAATCATTTTTCGACCCGAAACCAGGATGAAAACGGGAAATGGCTGAACCTGATGGAACAAAAAAACTCTTCGGCCGACATATCGCCTACAGCCGGGCAAATGCCGCGCCTGCTGGGGCTCGCACTTACATCGAAATTATCCCGGAGCAACCCTCAACTTGCACACCTTACTTCCCTTTCGGTGAATGGGAATGAAGTGGCTTTCGGCACCATTGGCGATGCCAGCACCAGTGAAGGCCATTTCTGGGAAACCATTAATGCAGCCGGCGTATTGCAGGTGCCTATGGCTGTTTCGGTGTGGGACGATGGTTTTGGCATCTCGGTACCAAATTATCTTCAAACCACAAAATCAAGCATTTCGGAAGTTCTCAGGGGATTTGAAAAGACCCACGACAAGGACGGATTCCTTATTTACACCGCCAAAGGATGGGATTATGCCGCGCTTTGCAATATGTATGAGGAAGGCATTAACATTTGCCGCGAAAAACATATACCAGTACTCTTTCATATTACAGAAGTAACGCAGCCGCTTGGTCATAGTACATCGGGCTCGCATGAGCGTTATAAAACAGCTGAAAGGCTAGCCTGGGAGAAAGAATTCGACTGTATCCAGCAAATGCGGAAATGGATAATTTCTGAAAGCATAGCTTCAGGTGAAGAACTTGATCAAATTGAAAAAGAATCTGTTGAAAGAGTTAAACAAGCAAAAAAATCGGCCTGGAATAATTACCAGAAACCACTGAACCAACTTCGGGATGAATTCCTAAGGATTGCAGATGTTACAACCTGCAACTGTGCCAAAACTGCCAAAATTAACGCGATAAAACAGGACCTCCGTCAGGTTGCCGAGCCTATCCGCAAGGATATTATGTCGGCCGCAAAAAAAATACTCCGCTTGATCTGCGACTCCTGCAGTAATCCGTCGAACTCCTTAAAAATCAATGTTTCCAACTGGCTCGAAAAAGAGCTTGCCGAAAGTTACCAACGCTTTAATTCATACCTGTACAGTGAGTCCGACGAATGTGCCTTAAAAGTTGAGCCTGTACCGCCTGTTTACGATGAAAATACGCTACTGGTGCCCGGTCGTGAAATACTTCGCGACAACTGGGATTACCAGATGGGAAGGAACGAAAAAATACTCATTTTCGGGGAGGATGTTGGCAAAATTGGTGGCGTAAACCAAACCTACGAAGGCTTGCAGGCCAAATACGGGGATAAACGCATTTTTGATACAGCCATTCGCGAAACCACCATTATTGGCCAGGGCATAGGACTGGCATTACGTGGACTTCGCCCGGTAGCAGAGATACAGTATTTCGATTACCTGCTTTATGGTTTGCAGGTGATGAGCGACGACCTGGCAACTTTGCAGTACCGCACCTGTGGCGGACAAAAAGCCCCGCTCATTATAACTACACGTGGGCACAGGCTCGAAGGCATCTGGCATTCGGGTTCGCCCTTAAGCATGGTAATAAACAGTATACGGGGCATTTATGTGCTGGTTCCCAGGGATATGACCCGCGCTGCCGGGTTCTACAACACCATGCTTCATTCCGACGAGCCCGCTTTGATTATTGAACCCCTGAACGGATACCGCCTGCGGGAGAAAAAGCCATCAAACATCGGTGAGTTTCGTATTCCGGTAGGTGTGCCCGAAATTATTGAAACCGGAACAGATGTTACCCTGGTTACCTATGGCTCCTGTGTTCGGATTGCCCAGGATGCTGTGGCCCAGCTCCGTGACTTTAAAATATCAGTGGAACTGATTGATGTACAATCGCTTGAACCTTTCGATATCCATCATATGATAACCGAATCGTTGAAAAAAACCAATAAGATTGTGTTTTTCGATGAGGATGTTCCCGGCGGTGCTACCGCGTACATGATGCAGAAAGTGCTGGAAGATCAGAAAGGATTCAGGTACCTGGATGCAGAACCCCAAACTGTTACTGCCCAGGCACATCGGGCTGCCTACGGAACCGATGGAGACTATTTCTCGAATCCCAATGCTGAGGATGTATTCGACTGTATTTATAACCTCATGCATGAGTACAATCCCGAAAAATATCCAAAAATATTTTAACACATTATTCCACAGTCAAATGCCGAATATTATGAGAAGTATAACTTTAGGAATACTACTGATAATTGCATTGGTTTTTTCTTCAGTAAAACCGTTGATGGCACAAAACAAGATAGAGGAAGATTTCCATATGAAGCAGTATTTCATGGTCTTTCTCACTGCTGGCCCTAACCGCACCCAGGATAGCGTAACCCGGGCAAAACTACAGGAAGGTCACCTGAACAACATTACACGACTGTTCAATGAAAAAAAAATAGTGCTGGCAGGGCCTTTTCTCGACAATGGGACTTACCTGGGGATATTTATTTTTGATGTAGCCACTGAAAATGAAGTAAAAGAGTTACTCCGGACCGATCCGGCCATTGAGGCAGGAAGACTGGGTTACGAGATTCATCCCTGGTATGGTCCGGGAAATATCATGATAAAGCAATCAGCAAATTAAAAAGTCGCTTTACGTTTGCAGATATTTTTGGTTATGCCGCCCCGGTAATAAGCATGTTTAATGATCAATTTATTCAAAAATTTCAAGCGCGGACTTTTAATTCAAAATTCTTCGGCTTTTATCACAACTACAATGCAGCCCATCATTTAAATAGTTATTGTTTCAGGAATCTCCAGGAAAAAGTGAAAGCATAACTTCAGCAATCAAGTGTTATTTTCCTGGTTAACAAAATAACCATGAAACCTGCCTTCCCCGAAGCCCCCGAAAGGGCCAATGAAATGGGGGAATAGGAATAAAAAGTATATTTGCCTCGAATCTTATGACTTCTGCGGTCGGGCTCAACAAAAAGTTCCTGTTATTTTACATCTGATTATGAAAAACAGAAATACTGTTCAAAGTAAGTCTGCCTTGATTTCCCTTTTTAAAGAATACCTGAACGGTAATAAAGGGTTCTACCTTTTTGTGCTGGTAGCCACACTCTTTTTCTCGGTATTTATTTCGCCGGCTGATTTTTTAAATAACCCGATCAGCAACGGTAAAGATTTGGTGATCATCCTGTCGCACTGGCTGGTTGTTTTGTTTGCTACCCTGGGTTTTATCTACCTGATATCAATCAACAAGTATTTGTTTGCCCTGATATTCCCACTCTTTATGTTTTTAAACTCGGTACTTGCATTTTTCAGGTATACCGCCAATGTATCCTTAACGCCTATGCTGGTCGATGCAAGTCTGCACAACGATTTGCGATCGAGCCTCGACCTGGTTTCAACGAATCTAATCTTATATGTTATTATAATATGTGCTGTTAGCATCTGTTTAATCGTCTTCAGGTTTAAGCGAGTGAAACCCTCCTTCCCTATTCTGCACATGGCACTTAGCATCAGCATTATCGTCATTTTTACAACATGTATTGGCGCCTTTATACGGCCTATATCAGAGCGGTTACCCTATATTACTTACTTCGCAACCAAGAAATATTTCGATGGGAAAGAGATTATTCATAAAAACCGTCCTTCCATTTCGGATGATGCAAAAACAACAGAGGACTCCCTTGTAGTAGTTCTTGTTATTGGTGAAGCACTGCGGCCCGATCATCTTTCGCTGAACGGATACCAGCGCGAAACCACACCATTGCTCAGCAAGGCCGGCGTTATATCAATGCCGAATATTTATTCGGAATATACCTATACCGATGCAAGCATCCCTTATATACTAAGCAGGGCCGATTCGGCACATCCCGGTCTGGCCTTTTCGGAACCATCGTTTATCGGTTTTTTCAATAATAGTGGGTATCAAACCACCTGGATTGCCAACCAGGAGCCCGCTAACAGCTTTATATTTTTTATCAACGAATGTAAAGATGTAGTGTATGCCAATATGAGTAAAAACAATTATAATTTTGATCTGTGGCTGGATGAAACCATGCTTCCGTATGTGGATGAAAGCTTAAAAAATCAAAACCCGAAGCAGCTTTTAATTCTGCATACGATAGGCTCGCATTGGTGGTACAATTCACATTTTACAGAGGAATTTACACGCTACAAACCCATTATCCGATCGAGGGTAATTTCTTCGAATACGCCCCAGGAAATGATAAACTCATACGATAATACAGTTTTATATACCGATTATTTTGTAGCAGAAGTAATTACGCGGCTCAGGGATAAAAATGCGATTCTGATATTTCAATCCGACCACGGAGAACTACTTGGCGAAGGCGGGAAGTGGCTACACGCCGCCGAAGGATTACAACTGCATCAGCCGGCAGTTTTTGTCTGGATGTCAGAAAAATACAAGCTTAAAAACCATGAAAAGTTTGAATTTTTAAAACAGAATGCCAGTAAAAGATATCGCTCTGATTTTCTATTTCATTCCATACTTGATGCTGCCAATATCCAATCGAAAAACTTCGTAAAAGCACGAAGCATATTTTACAACAAATAACTCATTTTACGGTTTTTCGGAAACCAACAGATTGATGTGCAAAAAAAATCATCAGTTTATTTCATTATCCATTTTCCTGATACAGCATTAAAATACACACTTTATGCGAATAAAATAACAGCTATAAAAAGAGAACCATCCCTGCAGCAGGAATGGTTCTCGCGAAAATCTGAAAAAGGTTAAACCTATTCCTTTATAATTTTATAGAAACGGGAGCCATGTTTGTTTTCTATTCTCAAAATATAAATCCCAGGCTTAAATGAGCTCATATTCAATTCGTAAGATGCGGGCAAGGATTTGTTAAGCACCACTTCGCCCAACATATTAGTGATCAAAACCTGGCTCTGTTCATCGTCTGAGCGGAAGTGCAACCAATCGCGTACCGGGTTGGGAAAAACGCGCTGGTTTACGACTTCTTTATCATCGAGTCCAACATGTATACAATTATAGCCTACCTGGTACGAAATATATTTTGTTACAGCCATACCTCCTTCGAATGCAAATTTACAGGCATAACTGATGGCAGCTCCCGGAGCCAGACCGCTGAGTGTGGCTGAAAATGTTCTGCCCGAAACCAGGGTCATAGGCAATTCGGCAAAGGGAGATTCTTTCCAGAGGTAAGCGACAACTCCGTTTTTGGCATCGAGAAGCTCGAAAGTAACAATTACACTGGTTCCTACAGTTTCGTAAGTACATTTGTACCCGGTAGTAAAAGTGCCCTGGGTGGCAGCTGTTGATGTTTCGGAACATCGCATAAGTGGCGCAATTGTGACTGCTACAGGCTGCGAAGTGGTTTGTGCACCATCGTTATCGGTTGCAACCGCGGTAAGCGTATAATTTCCGGCAACAGGATGCCACTCAACACTGAAAGGGCTCGATTGATCCGCACCTATCAGCACGTTATCCTGGTAAAAATCAACCTGTTGTACACTTCCGTTGAAATCGCTTGCACTGGCTGTGATAACTACTGTTTTCCCTTCAGTTGAAGTTGAATTATCAGCAGGAGATACAATGGATATAATGGGAAATACGTTGGCTGTGCTGCTCACAACCACCCGTACTTCATCCTGATCGCTGCGCAATTCGGTGTTTGTAACCGTGAGCGTAAAACTGTACACGCCTTCGGCTAACCCGCGGAGTGTTGGCTTATCTGAATTTACATCAGAAAACTGTGCCGCTGTGGGCCCATAATTTTGCGACCAGGCAAAAGTAAGTGGTTTCAACCCCGACTCCGTACTTTGCGATCCGTCAAGTTGCGTTGTATTTTGAGGCAGGACAAGTACAAAGTCATTGCCGGCCACGGCAGTCGGATAGCTGAAATCCACGTCGCCCGAACGTGTAAATGTCATTTTGGCCAGGTTGAATTCGCCGGATGAAAATACGATACGCAATACATGAAGTCCGGGAACAAGTGGAATATTGCTCACAGTTTTAGTAGCCCAGATATCCCAAACCGTTGAGGATGTTGAAGGCACAGGGATATCAGCCGTAACTGCCTGCCCGTCGAGCTCGAGGTGAAAAGGACCTCCACCGGCTTTATTTCCCGAAGCATACCTGAATGAAAGTGAATACAAGCCGGCCTGCTCAATATTTACGGTGTATTCAAGCCATTCGCCTGCCGCTAACGAACCCACGTAAGCGCCTTCGGTATTACTCAGGCTGGCATCAACATATTCATTAGTCCTGAAATTTCCCGAATTGACTGTTGTAACGTCATTATAGGCAATATTCTGTCCTTTGCCTCCTTCAAATATATCATATTTCCCTGCTTCCAGGGTTCCGGGGATGGCCCAGGCGGTTCCTTCATAAGGCAGCTGATCACCAACCGTTACATCAACACTGTTAGTTACCGAAAGCTTTTCGCCCTCATACACTTTAGCATAGAAACTATGAACACCAGGCTGCAACTGTCCGGCATTCCAGGTATACGGCGCAGCAGTCAGCACGCCCAGGGCGATATTTCCATCCATAAATTCAACCTTCGAAGGACTTCCTTCATTAATGGCTACCATTAGCTGTACACTCCCGTTTACAGCCGCCTGGCTGAAAGAAGTTGTCAAAGTGCCGGTTATACCTGCATCGAGGCTGCTGGCCATTTTATGAGCCGGAACCACGAGTTTGTATCCGGTGGAAAAAGTAACTGTAAGTGGCGAATCTGAATAGTTCTGCGCCACGTAATTTATGGTTCCATTTTTTATAAAAGCAGCCGCTACCGGGTAATCGGCGGTTACAGCAGCATTTACCCGCCCAAGGGCATTCATGGCATGCAGCCAGTGATAGGTCTGCGCATCGGAAATCCCAAATTTAAGGGTGCGATCAGGGTATGAATTATACATTTCAATAGCTTTTACAGGATCGGTAAACGCCAGGTATTCCCACCACATGTCGTGCCAGAGGTTCGGATTCGCCTGGTTACTCATAATGCCTGTATTGGATTTCACTTCGTTCCAGAGTTTTGCCGCATAAATTGTATCAAGCCCAAGGTAAAGTGAGCCACCATGTATGGGATATATCTCAATGCCATACGATGCAGCTATGTCGCTGGTCCAGAAAGTACCATTATCCTGGCTGTTTCCCCAAACCCTCGATACCAGGCTGTATTGCTGTGAAGCAGGGAAATTGCGGTCGTGTGTATCCATATAATACTCCTCGATGGCGGTTTGCTCAGTGGTATATAAATACACGCCAAGGTCGCGGATGGTTTTATCAGCAGTGAGTTCGCCCCAGTGAATGAGCGAAGTGGCAAAAACCATGCTTTCGGAACTTGATTCCTGGTTGTTACCTTGCGGGTTGTTGGCAAACCCGTCGGCCCAGCTATGTCCATGATAAGGGCTGAAATTGCGCAGGTACGGAAACATTGCGTCATTCCGGTCAGGGCTGGCTGCATCGCGCACCAGCATATTTACCATGCTGCCCCATTGTGTTGCCCAGCCCGGTTCATATTGTTCAATAAATGAAGCGGCATGTATAAAATATCCCCAGTGGAAATGATGGTCATTCAGGCTGCCATCCTGGCCGTAACCGGCAGGGTAACCAATTATAGCTGACCAGGCAGTGTTGTAATAAAATAAAAAAGCCACTTCCCCCGCCTGGGTTTTAAACCAGTCCTGCAAACGTGTTTTAATCGTATTCAGAATTTTATTCCGCGAGGCTATGTTTCCCATTTCATCGGCAATGCGGGCGGTTTGTATCAGCTGGTTCATCACCTGCCCTTCGTTGTACGAATCAGTCCAGGTAGCCAGGGTACTGTTTTCGAGCTCTGAAATCTTATCCTTCAATAATGTCGGGGTAAAACCTGCACTGTAATTATCAACGTAGGGTAACGTAGGCAAAACGCCATGGAAGGTATTCTCTACACTGAAACTGTTGCCGGCCATTGTTTTCATCTGGCCCCTTACTGTAGCATAGCTGTATTTATCAGGAACCGGCGAATCAGCCGATAGATGTGCCCATTGATGCGGGAGTATCCCCAGAAGCATATTTGTTTCCGATCCTTCTTTAACTTCTGTCTGAACAGAAAAATCTGTCCTAACTATTGAGGTACTTTCATTATAACTATATGATGCTGTTGTTTTTACAGGAAATACATACGCATATTTTTTATACTCATTTGCCACCGTGTTCACGTTGGTAGCAGTAAGCGGAATAAATGCCAGCGACCAGTAATTCTTGCCGTTGAGCGTTGAGGTGTAAAGCGTACCATTCTGAACCCAGGTACTCCCTGCAGGTGCATACACCGCGAAATCAGCCCCGTTCCGTAGGTTGGTAATCACCAGCATTTCGCCCGATATGGTTACGGTGCCCGATTTCACATTCACCTGGGCCACGTCAGTTGTTTTCTTTGTAAAATACAGGAAAGGCATCCCTACACCCGAGGTTGCCTGGAAATTATGTACGCCATCATTCCAATCCATGGTAACTGTCCAGTCCGAATAATCAGCAACCGTTGTTTTTGTAGCAGCCATTCCCGAAACTCCAACTGTAACAGGTTCAATATCATCAATCACTCCCCAGGGGATGTATGTAACTATTAACCCGGCGTTATTTGTTTTCATGGTAAACGGGTAATTAAAAAGATTGGATGCCTGCCCGTTTTTAACCAAGGCAGACCACCAGTCACTGGTTGGTACCGGTTTACCAACCGCATTGCCGCTAACCTGGGGCGCACCCGAAGGAATGGCGTTACGTCCCGCGGCATCGGTTCCGGGAAATGTTTTTGTGTAACTGCCACTGCCTGTTTGGATGATTTGCCCCGATGCAGCTACAGCAAAAATTAAAAAGAAGCCAACGATAAAACTGATTTTTCTGTCCATTTGATCTGATTTATAATACATTCGCACTACTTCCCCGATTTCAGAACCTTCATTTTGAAATTAAAAATGTATCAGGCTGATAATAAATTACCCCAAAATGAGCATTCAGACATCATTCAGGGGCAACAGGCTGAGTAGCGAATTATAAAAGTACAACTTTAAATTGGATATTCCAGGTAAAAAGTCAGTGAATCAGCTTATTTAATCCGCGTTCCGTTGGTGTTCAATCACTTCCATTTTTACACATAGTCAGATCATGAATTTACATGAGATAAGAATGTATCGGATCCATAATTTATACACAGGGTCGGCCCGAAATAGTTGTATCAGCTATAAATTTTTATATTTGCCTTCGTCATTACGCGCTCACCTACCTATGAAGCATAAGCCGTTTTCCATTTATAGTGCTGAAGTAAAAAGTTTTACAACAAAATTCATCCGTAAAACTTCGGGTATTTTCGAAACCATACATGGTGAAAATAATACGGCTGATTCAGGCGGCAGTTTACAACTATCGGAGAATGAGGATCAACATGCAATTGTTGAAAAATGGGTAAGGTACCTGGGTGATTTTTCAGGTCTTGCTGCCGGAAGTCATGTGCTCGAAGCAGGCTGCGGTAAAGGAGATATCGCTTTAATGCTGACATCGCTCCTGGGCCAGGATGGACGTTATGATGGTTTTGACCAGTCAGAACATAATATCTCCTCATGCAGCGAAAATATTGCCAAACATGACCCGCGTTTTAAGTTTCAGCACATCAAAATTCATTTGGGGCATCAAACGAATCACAGTGAGGTAAAAGGTGAAATTTTTAAACTTCCATACCAGGATCAAAGTTTTGATATCGTTTTTGCAAAAAATGAACTAACCCATGTGTTGCCCGAACAAATGAGCCAATACTTGACTGAAATTGGTCGGGTAATGAAACCGGGCGGCACCTGCCTGATCATGATGTTTATAGTGAATTGCGAATCAGAAAACCTGATGATCACAAAGCCTACGCCATTAAACTTCCCTTTCAATAAAGGGTTATACCGGCTTCAATCAAAAGAAGCACATTGCCAGGTTGCGTATGACGAAGAGTGGTTGCTCGAAAAGGTTGAAAATGCTGATCTTAAAATGGAAGCCATCAAATATGGAAGCTGGTGCGGGCGCAGGCATTATCTGGAAACAGAGGATATGCTTATTTGCAGCAAAGTTTGATCGGGGAATTAAATCGTACTAACTTTGCATAAAGTTAAAGATATTTGCATCTTCTTCACATTTCAAGCCTTTGAAACTTTCGGTAATCATAGTCAGTTACAACGTTACTCACTTCCTCGAACAGTGTCTGCACTCCGTACATGCAGCAAGTTCGGGCATAACTACCGAGATTTTTGTAGTTGACAACGCATCGGTTGATGGCTCCATACAAATGGTGAAGGAGAAATTTCCAGGAGTTATCTGTATAGAGAATTCTGAAAACCAGGGATTTGCAAAAGCCAATAACCAGGCCATCAGAAAATCGAAGGGAGAATATATTCTTTTACTCAACCCTGATACTATTGTTGAAACCGATACTTTCAGCAAGGTGATCGCTTTTATGGATTCGCATGCCGATGCAGGCGGGCTTGGAGTAACCATGGTGGATGGTACAGGAAAATTTTTGCCCGAGAGCAAGCGCGGCTTGCCTACACCCATGGTAGCGTTTTACAAGATTTTTGGTTTCGCGAGATTATTTCCAACATCGAAAATTTTCGGAAAATACCACCTGGGATATCTTGATAAGGACAAGACACATCAGGTGGATATACTGGCAGGTGCCTTTATGCTGATGCGAAAATCCGTGCTCGAGCAGGTTGGACTACTCGATGAAGCCTTTTTTATGTATGGCGAAGATATTGACCTCTCCTACCGCATTATAAAAGCTGGTTATCACAACTATTATTTCCCCGAAACCCGCATTATACATTACAAGGGTGAAAGTACCAAGAAAGGTAGTTTGAACTACGTATTTGTTTTTTATAATGCAATGATCATTTTTGCACGAAAACATTATACGGCGAAAAACGCAAGGTTGTTCGCGTTCTTTATCAATATTGCCATATATTTCAGGGCATTTCTCTCAATACTCAGCAGGGTACTGAAAAACATAATACTACCTTTAGCCGATGCGGCTTTGCTGTTTGGAGGCACCACACTTTTTGCACGTATCTGGGAGCAACATATCATTTACCCATGGGGTGGTCACTACCCCGATCAGCTGTACCTGCTGCTGATACCGCTTTTTATCACCACATGGCTCACGAGTATCTATTTTTCAGGAGGTTACGATAAGCCCATGAGTATATGGCGATCCTATCGCGGGCTGGCATCCGGAACTTTGCTGATTTTGGTGATCTATGCACTTTTGCCAGAGTACCTGAGGTTTTCGAGGTCGTTGATTTTTACAAGCACTGCATGGGGTATGCTGGCGCTTACCCTGTCGCGCTTACTCATGCATGCCTTGCAAATACCAGGTTACAAACTGAATGCAACCCGAAGCAAAAGGTTTGCCGTTGTGGGCGAAATGCCGGAAGCCCAACGTGTAGCAAACCTGTTGCAGAAAGCCTTGTCGAATCCCGGTTTCATCGGGCTGATTAACAGTGGCAAACAAGGCAGTGTACATAAAGAATTTATAGGCAATATTCTGCAAATCAAAGATATAATAAACATTTACCAGATTGACGAACTGATATTTTGTGCCAAAGATATGCCTGCCGAAAACATCATCGACCAGATGTCGGCTTTGCAACATACCCAGGTTGAATATAAAATTGCACCTCCCGAAAGCATGTCCATTATCGGGAGCAACTCAATTGACACTGCTGGCGATCTGTACATCATCGATATCAATTCCATCGGTAAATTTCAGAACAGGCGCAATAAACGGGTTTTTGATGTAGGCATAAGCCTTGCCTTGCTGGTCTCGTACCCGGTTACAGTATTTATTACCGGGCATCCACTCAACTTTTTATTCAATATTCTTAAAGTCCTATTTGGTTTACGCTCCATCACCGGTTACCACCCGGCCCCGCAAGGTGATCACAAGCTGCCCGATATCCGCAAAGGCATTATTTACCCCACCGATGGAATTGAGATTCAGATCGGAAGAGCGTCGTGTAGGGAAAGAGTGTAGATCTCGGTGGTC
>CALCJE010000184.1 GCA_937965665.1 uncultured Bacteroidales bacterium | reverse complement strand
TAAATTGAAACTTTATCGGGTATATGACCTGCAAACGGAATATTTCTTTTGTTGGCTTCCATAGCAATAGCCATAAAACATTCTTCAGATAACGAGCCATATACTTTGATGAAATCAACTTTTTTGTCAATTTGCTTTTTTACGGCGCCAATTGCTTCATCAGGCGTTGTTACCACTAAACAGCCCATTGGAAAGGAAGGTGGATTTCTGTCAATAAGATCACCTGACAGATAGACAGAAGGGGATACCATGCCTTCGGTTTGTATTTGTGGGGGAACTTTTACAAACTCCGGCATATCGCCCCACATTTCTCTTACTCCCGTAATCCCGTTGGCAATAAGTAATGGTTCTATTTCTATAGCGTCCCATTTATAATGCGCATGCATGTCCCAAAGGCCAGGTATCAGGTATTTACCCTTTCCATCAATTACAATTGTTGAACCCGTACCAACAATTTCACTATCATATATAGCACTGATGCGATTACTGTCAATGGCAACGGTTTTATTGGTTAATATTTTCCCTGTATTAACATCAACAACATTAACATGTGTAATTAAACAATCATGGTTAACAGTTTTGCAAAATACCATGATGGGAATGATAAGTAATAGAAATACCAAACCTGATTTTAGTCTTTTTGACGTAGTTGTATTCATCATTTTTTTGCTTTAAAAACATAGTCATTATCTTACTTTAATATTCAGGTGACGGTTTTTTTAGTGTCACAGCCAATGGCCGATGCCATGGCATGTGCAGGATAAATTGCTGCTCAGCCGCCCGCCTAAGCAAATGTATGTTAAAATTTTAAATGTTTCATCGAACACGCATGCACGGATTTGCAATAGTGTTTGTTGGTGGCAGTGCGTCTTTCAATTTATGTCCACGGTATAAAGGTTAGTAATTGCACCTTCATTACTTGTATATAAAATTTTATTCCCCGAAGCGGACCATTCTATTTTTCCTAAATTTTCATAAACCCATTTCCCTGTACTACCTGTAATTTGTCTTAGTTTTTTAGTCTGTAAGTTCATGGTCCAGATTTCGTATATCCCTGAACGATCACTTATAAATGCCAGAGTGGATCCGTCAGGTGAATAAGCCGGGCAGAAATCACTCCATTGTGAAGATATAATTGTTGTCCTGCTACCACCATCAGAAGGAATAGAATAAATACTGTAAATCAATCTCGGATTTGATTTTGCCAATCTTGCAAATGCTATGTTTTTCCCATCTTTTGACCAACTCAATGTTTTTGGAGAACGGTCGTCAATCATTCCATAAACGGTCAAATCGTTAAAGTCGGGATGAATCAGAATAGCTGTCCCACCATCAGCCGCAACTTTCCAGATATTATACTCAGCACCCCCTGCTTTGTCGGATAAAAAGGCAATCCACTTTCCATCTGGTGACCAAACTGGAAGAAAATCAAACGAATTACCTCCTGTCAAGCGTTTAATAGTTTTGTCTGTTGTATTATAAACTGCAATATGAGTTGGCCTGTATCCTTGCGATGAATTTACTTCTCCATTGTCAGTTTGGTAAACAATTTTTTGCCCGGTTGGCGACCATGCAGGAGAATAGGAGTTTTGTTCTACAAGCAATTCTACGTAGTTCGAAAGCGAGGAGATAAAAACTGATTGAGACGAATTATTGCCATTATTCCATGTGTAGTCGCTCACATAAGCAACTGTTAATTGATCATCCGACCAGGTTCCAAGTTTCCTGCTTTTGTCTGATGCCGGGAATACTGTATGGATAATCTCCGGGTTGTCAGGTATGGCCATTATTGTATCGGAAACAGTAAATTTGGAGTTTTTACCAACTGATTTTATAGCGAAATAGTAAGGTGTTCCATTTGTTAAGCTGGTAATGGTAATTTCAAAAATGTTATTCTTTACCGTTGAGTGAAATTTTAATTCTGATTGACTGATGTTAGACATTAAAATTTCGAAATGGTCAGGGTCTGCCATTGGGCAAATATAATCTCCTAAGCCAGGACACACTGGTCTTTCCCACTTTAAAGTCACAGTTCCATTGTTTCGAGTACTGGTCAGATAAGGAGTGTAGAAATCAATTGCCTCTGATTGGCTGGGTGCGTCTTTCTTACAACCCAGAAAAGTTAATAAGAGAAATATTGCAATTATTGTTTTCATGTTATTTACTTTTTTTGCATTGCCGCAATCGTTTGTATATTACCAACCCTGGCAGTTATTATTCTTTTGTTAATACACTTTAGTGAATTGTATGCATTGCTTGCAAGC
Source organism: uncultured Bacteroidales bacterium (assembly GCA_937965665.1). Taxonomy (GTDB): domain Bacteria; phylum Bacteroidota; class Bacteroidia; order Bacteroidales; family UBA4417; genus UBA4417. Next base: position 30,869 of record CALCJE010000184.1, on the reverse strand, counting down.
ACGTGCAAACCAGTAAATTTGTATTGTTTAATTTATTTTTTACTTTTCTTCACTTTCTCTTTTGTAAAAAGATCGGCCGTATATTTTTCATAGAGTTCAAATAAATACACCATCCGGTTGGCTTCGCTTGTAAATGGTTTCGAACGGTATGCCAAATCAACTGCTTTGTCCAGTTCATTGTGTGCCTTTACCAAGGCCGGCGGCATGGTTAATGGATCGTAAAGATCGGCAAGCGAACTGTTCGGATATTGCAAACGGGTGTCTAATACTTTTTGGGCTGCTGTTTCGATGGCTTTTACTTGCTTTTCGGTTGGATTTTCAGGCCAAGGGAAATTGTTGTAAACGTTATCTTTGGTAAATCTCCAGTCACTTTTCAAACGACCTCCTACATTTTTTATCCAAGACATCATCATAATAGAAGAAAGAACGCCAAATGTATAAAATGAAGCATTAGGAATTATATTAACAAGATTGGAGGCTATAATGTCTTTCGAAAAAATATCAATTGGAATGTATTTTCTATTAATTGATGAAACAACTGGAGCAATTAAATAATCTGAATCCGGTTGCCTGATTTCACCAAATAAAGTTGGGTAATTTGAAAGTTTTTGGGTAACTTCTCTTGTACTCTGACTTCGAAATTTCCTTACATTTTCAATCTTCTCTAATAAAATTGGCAGTTTACTCAAATCACTAGGTTGGGCATCCTTCAGCCATAAACAATATCTATCTTGATTATTTAAATATTCAATAGCCCCAACAAATCTTTTGACATATTTTTCGGCTTGAGGTTCCTTTGATAATATCTCATTTTTTTCATCCGAATTCAATAGCAAATTACCATTATCATTAGGCATACTGCCATTCATCATATTTTGAACTTTACAAATCGGCCTTGTTCTTGAGTTTAAAACAAAATCTTTCCCTTCAAACAAATAGGGATTGATATTCTTCACTTTAACTTCATGCGGTTCTCCTTTTATGTTTTCATATTCAAAAACACTTTTGTTGTTAATATCATAGTTTGCAAACCCAATAATAACAACATGTACAGCGGCATTTCCTTTCGCTTCATTTCTCCAGCTAAAGGTCTGATGGGCAAAATGAATTTTGATTTTGTACTGATTAAATAGGATATTCCAAAGAATTCCAACCTGCTCGCCTTGGGAGATTGAATTGGTTGAAACAAAGGCAACTTTCGTTCTGGTATTTTGTATGAGTTGAGCTGCTTTCAGATACCAGGCAGATACATAGTCTAATACACCAGTTCCTTTGTAGCCGGCAAAAACTTTTTCCATATCAGCCTTTTGCTCTGCATTTTGATTTGATTTACCAAGGAAAGGTGGATTACCCAAAATATAATCAAATGTACTTTTTAGTTGAATTTTATCTTTTGTTTCCGGTCGTTCATCAATAATGGTAAGGTTTCTTGTTTTGATGTTTACTGTAGTATATTCCTTCGTTGGTTCATTTAACGTCACGATTGTATTGTTGGCCGTAATATCTATGTCTTGGTTTCTGATAAGGCTATTCCAGTCGGTTTGTAATGCGTTACCATGCACAATATTCGCCGCTTTTTTCAACGGCAGCCGTGCAAAATATTGTCCAAATTCATTGCTTATGAGCATATTCATTTGGTGGTCAATCAGCCACATAGCAACCTCTGCAATCCGTGCAGGAAATTCTTCATACTCAATGCCGCACATCATGTCAACATCAAGCCAGATAATATCGCTTACATCTATTACTCTTTGCCCTGATTTATGTAATGCTCTCAGAATTTCAATTTCGAGCAAGCGCAATTCGCGGTAAGTAATTACCAGGAAGTTTCCACAACCGCAGGCAGGGTCGAGGAATTTGAGTGTACTTAGTTTTTTATGAAATTCGGGAAGTTTGTTTTTAATGTCTTTTATGCTTTCAAATTCACGCCTGAGTTCGTCCAGGAAAAGCGGTTTAATAAGTTTCAATATATTGGTTTCGCTTGTGTAATGCGCTCCCAGGTTCCTGCGTTCGGTGGGGTTCATTACGCTTTGAAACATTGAACCGAATATAGCAGGAGAAATCTTGCTCCAATCAATATAACAGCAGTCTAATAATGCCTGTCGCATTTTGCGGTCGAAACTTGCCATTGGCAATATTTCTTCAAAAAGCTTTCCGTTTATATACGGGAAGTCGGCAAGTTGTTCGTCAAGATTTTTAAAACGCTTTTCCCCGGGCGTATTCAGCACCTGGAATAATTCCTGCAGTTTGGCAGCAAGATCGCTGCCGTCTTCGTTTGTCCGTTGTTCCAGGTAGTCCTGGAATTGTTGTTTATTGAAGATGGTTGTATCTTCGGAGAACAACAGGAACAGAATACGCACCAGGTAAACTTCCAACGGATGCCCGGTATATCCAATTTCTTTCAGCCGGTCGTGAAGTTTACCCATTAACTCCGCTGCTTTAATGTTTGCGGGGTCCTGCTCTTTATAAACTTTCTTCTGGTAGCCTAAAATGTAACCGAAATGCTGAACGTTATTTACAAGCTCGTTTAGTTTAAACTCCAAATGTTTATCTTCTTCAAGGTCGTAAAGCCTGAAGTTTTCGAAATCGGATACAAGAATGTACTTGGGTAATTCGTGCTGTTTGAGTCCGTGTGTATAATCAATTGCTTGCTGATAGGCTTTATCGAGGTTTTTGCCCCGGCTTTTCATTTCAATTAAAATTGTCCCTTTCCAGAGCAAGTCAATATACCCGTCTTTTTCGTCAAGCTTTTTAACCTTATGCTCAAAAGTTCCGACTCTTTTACTGCTAATGCCAAAAACATTAAAAAACTCAACTAAAAATGGTTTTGCGTCAGCTTCTTCGTTTGAAGTATCGGCCCATTCCTTTGAAAAATTTAATGCCCTGTCTTTTATTTCGTTCCAGCTTAAAGCCATTTTATTTTATTTCAATTAAAATTTTAATTACAATATTTCCGGGTATGTGTTTAAATTATTGCACTTGTTGACAAAGCTATAGTTCGGCGTTGGCATGTTTTATTTACAAATGTAGTGATTTGTATTTGGGCCTTTGATTATTTATGTTTTCTTTTCTGATTTTATCTATATGTCAACAACGCTGGTGCGTTGGCATGAATACCATGCTTTTTCAAGCTGAAGCGTCAGCCCGCGCGATGGGGCTTGTCAATGCGCTGATTTGTGCGCTGGCGCTCTCATTTTTCTTTCTCATCACTGCATAATTACCAGTTTCGTATCTTTGTTTAGCCTGGTTTGTTACGGTTTCGGGCTTTGCGCCTGGGCTGGTTTCGGAATACAAAACTGTCATACAGAAGTACACTTAAACAGAAGCACAAAGCTCCAGGTCTGCACATGATCCCGCCTTACCCAGAACCCGTGTTAATGGCTGGCAATTTTATAGTTAAGTCGTTCTGCCAGGTTTTTAATATCATTATATTTTGCTAATTGATGTATCCAATTTTCAGGAATGTTGTCAAGTCCATACAAAAGTCCAGCAAGACCGCCAGTTACGGCAGCTGTTGTATCGGTGTCGTTACCTAAATTTACTGCTTTCAAAACTGCTTCTTTGTAATTGTCAGTTGTTAACAAACACCAGATACTTGCTTCAAGTGTATGCAAAACGTAACCACTGCTTTGAATTTCGTCTTCGGCAAGTGTGGCAATGTTACCTTTAAGCAATCTTTCGAACTTTGCAATTTCTGCCTGATTGATTGCAAGACTTATTAAATAATTTGAAATTTCGGTTTGCAAGTTTCTGTATATTTCAAATTTGTCTTTTCCTTCAAAAATTTGCTTCGCAAATTCAAGATAATAAAAACAGGCGATTACAGACCGAATGTGCCCGTGGGTAATTGATGAAACTTTCCTTGTAATGTCGTAGCGTTCGTTTATTGATTTATCAAGTAAGTAAAAAAGCAGGGGCAAAATCCGCATAAGTGAACCATTTCCATTATCGCTTTCGTCGAAACCGCCTGCCAATTCCGGATTTTCACCCTTTGCAATTCGTGATATCGCTTGCCGGGTTGCAATACCAATGTCGAAAACGTGCCCGTTTGCTGTCCAATAATTTTCGCGATACCATTTTACAAAGTTTTGCGCGATTGTATTGAGGTTAAATTCTTTTGTCAATGCTTCAGCAAGACAAAATGTTAGCGAACTGTCATCCGACCATGTTCCTGCCGGCAAATTGTACGTTCCGTAACCAATCATATCAGTAACGGGATTTTTACTGATCGTTTGTCTGCTTTTAAACTCAACCGGAACGCCCAAAGCATCGCCAACTGCAACTCCAAAAAGTGCAGCATTTATTTGTTTCAAAGTGCCTTTACCTCCTTTTATTTCGTTCTGTTTTAATGCTTTGATGATTTTTGGAATAGTTCCATTTTCAAAGTTTAAAACCATAAAACCATCATTAAATCTGTCCGCTCTTTCTATGGTTGTCAGAACCTTGCACAAAGTAATTGTATCAAGATTTAAATAATCAAAATCATGGTTATTAAGAATAGTTTTTCCTTCGTCCCAGCTAGTCCAATCAAATACAGGAACAATATCCAGTTCGTGGATTATATGGAATATTTTGCCAACAATTTCAGAAGAACGCCAATAAGGAAAGGCCAAAGATCCGTTTCCAAGTCGTTCGCCAACTATTACTTCACCAAACTTTTTTGTTGCTTCAATTTCTGGCAGTAACGAAAAAAGTCTTTCCCAATCATCAGCTCTTAATGACTTTATATGTTCCTGAAGATTTTCTAATTCAATCATAGTGCTGTTGTTGTTCTATGTGTCGGATTAGCTTGCAGCTAATGTAGGAAGCTACATGCCGGACTGCGGGCGATTTTCTGTCAAGTAATACAAAATTTTAAGCAGTCTACAACCCTTGAATAACCGACTGTCCCGCCATTTTTTTATATACCATGTTACAGGCTAACGTTCTTTTTGGCTGAAGTTTCAAAACCTTTCATAATAGTCCTAATTGATTTGGGATAAACTTTCTAAAATCCTTTTGTTTCTTTTTCTTATTAGATCTATTGTATGCTCTTTGTAGTGTTTATACTCATCAATAGTCTGAGGTAATGGTGATCTGTTGAAATTGTCAAATGGTAAAGAAATTTCAACTTGTTCTTGTTGGTTAATAAAGTCTTGTAAATGAAAGAAGTCAACATAACCTTTGAAGTCAATAAACAAGTCAAAAAAGTCTTTGTAGTTTGTTAAAGTCTTTGAAAGTGGGCTTTCTTCGTCTCTGTAAAAACGTCTAATACATTCCAATGTCAAATCAAACCTGTCGCAAATTATTTTACTAACACCTCGGGCTTGATTAATTGTGAAGCCATTCTTTTTATGGGCAGGAAAAACTATATGCCCGCCAATTGTCCGTACTTTATGTTTGAGTTCTTCCTTTTCCAAGTCTGAAAGCCAACCGTCAAACATGTTGCTATATTTTCCATCAAAATGCGGACACATCCTATCGCTTGACAAGTTCATACACAAATTGTTTCTTATTAGAAATCTTCCATAATTGTCACCTTTAATTTCCAAAGTAAATATTTTTCCAATAGGCAATTCCTTACTCCATAATAACTTGTGGGCTTCATATAATTTTTGACTGTCTGTGTCAGGATCGCCACACTTACTGTCTTGACGAAAGTCAAAATCAATATCAATTATTGCCATTTTTCAAATATTCAATTACAGTCTTACTATTTCGTTGTTGTGTCGCTCTATTCTATCAGCCCTAAAATCCATTTATCTGTTAATCCTTTTTCATCAAATAATTTCTTTGTCAGTTCTGCTTTCTTGTTTCCAATTACAATGTCAATATTTGGGTCTTTGTCAATCCAAACTTTATGTGAAAACATCTTTTCAACAAATTTTGCAATCAAATCCCATTTCTCAGTTGGTATATTTCTAAATAATATTCTTGACGATTCGTTTGGATTAATCAAATCAAGTTTATTAAAAATAACATTTCTAAGCATTGGAAACCAAGCCATTATTGAACCTGCCCGATAAATTCTATCTGCTTTTCTATGGTCGTCTGAATTTGAATCAGGATTCCATTTGTCAATTAGGGTTTTTTCTGCTAGAATATTTAACAACTTAACATTATTCTCAATCTCTTGATTTCTAAAATCATCTTTGCTGTCAATCTCAACATCTAAAGGAGGGCTTGTAACAAAATACCTGAAATAGTATTTTTTGAGTGAATCTCGGCTAATTGCATATTGTTTACCTGTTTTGTTTTCAGGTGCAATATATGGGTGAAAATCGTTCTCTTCGTGTTTTAAAATTGATTCAACTATAAATGCTTCAATTTGTTTCGTTGGATTCTCGTCTGTACTAGTTTCGGAATATTTTACAAAATTGCAAAATCCTTTTTCTGATTTTTTATCTGCAGTCTCAATATATTTTTGCCAGTTGACTCCATATATTTGAGCTAATTTGTCAGCCAGAATTGAAGAATAGAATCTCAATTGTTTTAGTTTGTCGTGTGCAACAAGATTTGTCTTCATCAATTTAATAACATCAGGCTCAATAAATATTTTAGCATCAAGGTAATTTCCACCTGACCAAATTTTTGCTGCAGCTTTATGTTGTCCATCAAATATGAATATTGCGTTTTCACCATCTATTCGACATATTGAAGGTTGCAATTGAGTGTTTACTCTTAAATGACGATAAAGATTCCAAAAATGATCAATAATTAATGGCCTTGGCTGCAACTCAATATCTGATTCTTCTTTACCATCATTTAACACATTTGCTACTGGAACTTGTGCATAAAAATATTTCATATTTGTTATTGGGCAAGTAAATACGGGATATTTTTTAACATTTGGAAGATTAGTCTGTTTGCGGTCAACAAAGTATTTAACTGAAATTTCTTCACTTGCTTCATCATATTGATATTTAACAATAAAACCGTACTCAAGATTAAATTTGGCATCTAATACATCATTCAATTTTAATTGTTTGCCAACTTCTTCTTTACTTTTAAATAGTTTTTCAATCGATAATTTGTCACGATACTCTGTGAGAGACATATCCTTTTTTGCTAAATTGTGATTCTTGCAGACTGGTGCAATATTATCAAGTGAAGTATCTTCTGTTTTTGCATAAGGTTCAATGTGGTCAAAATGAATATTTTTCTCATCATCAATAGGTTCATTGTCAATAAAACAGTAAATTTTGCCATCTTGCCTCCGACTGTTTTTTAACAATTCTTGTTTTTCAGCTTCTGTAATTTGTCTTTTCATGTCTATGTTTTTTAATATTTGTACGTGGTCTTTTTCGCTTGTATATAGGACTTGCACCCTTTACTTGCACGCGCTTGTAGCGCACATAATTACAATTTTATTAAATTTTATGGTCCTATTTCTGCCAGGAATATGTCATCATTATTTAAGTATTTATTTTTATTAGCACATTTAAAACTGTTGCGCACGCGCTGCATGAGCACGCCAGCCAGTGTTGGAACTCTTCATTTGTAAACTCAACGATTCTTTTCTTTAATAATCTTTTTATGTTAACAAATTAATCCAGTTCACATTCGAGTTTTCTATTAATATTTCTTTTATAATAATCTATCATGAGGCGCAAAACATGATGTTTAAACGCTTTATTTTCAATATAATCTTCTTCGTTTTCAAAATGGCCCCTAAATGGGGGTACATCTTTTAGGTATATCATATTTTCAACTGCCCATTTAGAGACATCTGGGTATGCTGCAATAAACCAAGGTGAAAATCCTAAAGGACGATTATTAACCTCTTTAAAAAAATGCATTGTGGGCGTAATTTTTATCTGGCTAACCTCCTTTTCATGAATCAGCAAAATTTCCCAACTTGCATTTGCTATTTTAAAATTATTCTCAAACTTTAAAGAATAAATTTGATCAGGCTTCAGAAACATTTCAACAATTCTTATAAATTGAGGATTATCAGAATTTTGCTTGATTATCTGATTCCAGCTATAGGATGTAATAATTTTTTTTATCATTTTGACTGATTTATAACAATTTGACAAAAAGTGCTTCAATTTACCTTCGTCTGTGAATTATAATTTTTCTTCCTTCAAGTATATTATTGACAAAAATTACAGAGGTTTGAGTGTTCATGTTTTTTGCACCACCAAATAATTTTGAATATTGGAATTCATCGAAGGTTTTAATATCAACTTTAAAAGCCTTATAAAGTGATTCATCTGGTATTAGATAAATATCTCCAATGTGACCACTGTATTTAAAAAAAGTGACTTGTCCCCTTAGATCAAATGTTAAATGCTGTAAAATTATAGACCCGATATCAGTTCTAGTAACATGGAAATTGAGGCTTTTAAATTCACTTATGGCCGATTCAAGATAGCAATCATTTTCTATTAGGCGAATTAACGCTTCTAATAAAGATTTCGTTTTATTCATAACTATAATAGAGTTAAACTTCTCATCTCATATAGATGCATATTTAATTCTTATGCATTTTTAGTAGACACTCAGCATTGATTACAAAATAAAGCATGCCCCCCTTTTCATTTAATTTTCAAACACATTATCACTTTATAACCAATACAATAATAATCTCACACAAATATAAATAATAATGTTTATTCAAATTATATTGTCATATTTTATTTATATAAATACCCTGGGCTCAGAGCAGCACCCGGGGTATAAGGCAGGCTTAGTTGCTAAGCGCGGTAAGCTGCAGGGTTACGCTGCTTATTGCGCCGGCATTAATATATACCACGGTGGTTTGCGGCGCCCGGCATGCTTTTTCGGCGGTAATGATATACTTGCCGTTGGCCAGGTTTTTAAGCTGGCAGGCTCCCTGCGGCGAGGCCCTTTGCCTGCGCGCTTGCAAACTTTAAAAAGATCAATCCCAATAATTAGTGATTGTATTCAGCCGGTTCAACGTTTCCTGGCAACTTATTGGTTGCATCCCAGAGCGCAACTTCAATACCTTCAGAACTCCAACTTAACCTTTCAGAACTCCAACTTTGCCTTTTAGAAGACCAACTTTGCCTTTTAGAAGACCAACTTTGCCTTTTAGAATGTCTACTTTGCCTTTTAGAAGACCAACTTTGCCTTTTAGAAGACCAACTTTGCCTTTTAGAACTCTAACTTTGCCTTTTAGAATGTCAACTTTGCCTTTTAGAACTCTAACTTAGCTTTTCAGGATGCTTAATTCACAGTGCCGAGTGCCGGGTGTTTAGTGCAAAGAGTGAGTGTATAGCAGTCCTTGCAAACTTAGCAATGATATTCGTGTGTATTTGTGTCTGATTCGTGAAAATTTGTGGATCATTCTTCATTTGCCTGCGTCAAGCGGCAGTTATCATGCATGCAGTTGCAAACCGGAAAGCTGCTTTATGGCTGAAGGCGGTAAGGCATTTAGGTCATCAGCATATGGTAGCAGCCGGTAACAAGCAAAAAAAAAACCCGGGTCAGGAAAAAAACCTTGCCCGGGATCATGAAGTAAATTATCGGTTTTATAAAGCTTAATTTGTTGTGATTTATACTTTGTATTAAAGTTATTTGTGAAAGACCAGGTATTACCCGTTTACAGTTTAATGCCCAGGGTAAGGTTAAGCATGCGTACTTTAATTTTGTTTTTATCCAAATCCTGCGAATCGCCGTTGTATTTCACCTTTCCACCCACATTGTGATCGCCCAGCCCGTAATAATGCAGTCCGAGCAGATATTTATCGTTGAACTGCAGCCCGCCACCCACGGTATAGGCAAACTGGCTTGATAAATCGAATACCATTTCTATTTTTTGTCCATTGGCTTCGGCAGTCATGTTGGTAACTTTCAGGAAATCGGCGCCCACGCCCAGTTCGCCAAACAACGAAACCTGGCTGTTGGCCTTATACGTGTAGTTGAGCCCGGCAGTAATCGGGATATTGATGTATTTGTAGAATGTTACATCAACCCCGGGGCTGAAAACTTTCTTCATATCGTCCTTTACACTGCTTTTCAGCCCGTTGTAATTAAAATCGCCGCCTACAAAAACGCCTAAACCATTTTCGTTGAGCTTGTACAAATACTTACCGCCAACATTAAACCCCGTTGCGGCACCTCCCGCGTACTCATCGTTCTGGCTGTCGCTTCCGAATTCGCCCATCGGGAATGCGGCACCTGCATGAATAGAACATTTGCTTTGCGAATACGCATTGATCGACAATAAAAAGGTAAACAGCATGGCTGGAATAATAAATAATACTTTTTTCATAATGATTTTTTTAGGTTGCCTACTCTTTAAAGGATTTTCGGCTTCTCCTGCTTTATTTCGGTATAAATCAAACAAACAATTGTAAAAATCCGGTGCAGCTAAAATTATTTCGCGGCTGTGTTTCAGGCCCGGCAAGCTATAATTTTCTTTTCCAGATGCCGTCGCCTTTGGTACCGATGTACAGGTACCCGTCGGCAAGCGCCATATCCAGTACGCCGGGTTCCGTATTTATGCCGGTATTAAATTTAGTCCACGAAAGGCCATTATTTGCTGAAATGTACACTCCGCCAAATTCCACTCCTGCATACAGGTTCTTCCCCGATTTGATCATACTTCCGGCAAAAGGTATCTTATTAAGTTCATCTTTAAATGTGGAACCGGTCCAGCTGGCACCATTGTCATACGAATAAAAGATACCATTATCAGCAGCTGCAATCACGGTTTCACCGCTCATCAGGAAAACGTTTACCTGCCGCAGATCCAGCGCCGATTTCTTCCAACTTGCACCATCATTATTCGAATAATAAACACCCTCACCCGTTGCTACAATGATATAAAACCCGGTATTTAAAATATTCCGCTGGGATGTTATGTTGAGCGTACCTGTGCTGCCTGTCCAGGTATCGCCGTTGTTACCGGATGTATACAAAACACCTTTGTACCTGGAATACAGTATATTGTTGCTCACCAGCACAACACATTCATCCGTAGCTCCTTCGGTAACAGGAAGCCCGGTATTGGCAGTGGTCCAGGTTTGCCCGTTGTCGGCGGAGCGATAAACTCCCCCGACCGTGCCCGCAAACACATAGCTGTTATAAACGGCAACCGATACAACGGTTTTCGGCACATTGGTAACCGCGCTCCAGGTTGCGCCATTATCCGTTGTTTTGTAAAGGGTTTTGGTAGTACTGTAATCGAGCGCAAACAGGGTATTGCCCGAAAAAGCAATGGAACTGATGATATTGCTTCCCAGGTTCACCTGGTTTACTTTTTCCCATCCCCCGCTTGAATCGTTATTTTCTTTTTTGCACGAAACCAGGCATAAAACTGTAAACAGCAGTAAAATCCAATTCTTATTCATCGTTGTTATTTTAGTTAAAGCGGTATGGTGGACAAATTTCCCGTTATTCCTTTTTTTACGTTTGGGTTTGCAAAACAGTTAGTTCCCCAAAAAAGTGAATACACTCAGCAAAAACTTGTGGCCGATACGCCTGACAAAAATAGTAATTTTGGGAAATGATTATTCCTGGTTTAATTACAAATTCCCGCTCCGGCAGGTACAGTCTGCCTGCAATAAAAAAAGGTATTTCAATACAGGTCCTTAGTTTTTGATCTGTTTGATGAAGTGTGAAACTACCTGTTTCTTTTCCGTAAATAATAGTGCCAGAGGAAATAGGCAGCAAGGCTTCGGTAAGGTTTCCAGCGGCTGGCACGTTCCGCTATTTCTTCGTGGCTTCGCGCTTCGGTAAGCTCTTTTATGGTGTTTATAACTGCAATATCTCCGAATGGGAAAATATCTTTAGCCTGCAGGCAAAACATCAGGTAAATATCAGCAGTCCAGTCGCCAATGCCTTTTATACTTTTCAGTTGCTGTCGCACTTCTGCTTCGGGCAAATGCTGCAGGTTCTGAAGGTTAATTTTACCCGACAGGATAGCGGATGAAAGTTCGCGCAGGTAAATGGTTTTTTGCCGGCTAACCTGGCATTGCCGCATTTCGAGGTCGGTAAGTGTTTGGATGGCGTCCGGTGTAAATTCGGGTAAAAACGCATTCAGTTTATCGAAATGGGCTTTGGCTGATTGAAGGCTAACCTGCTGCTCGAGGATAATATGAACCAGTGATACAAATCCCGCGGGGCGCTTCCAATCGGGCGGAGCGCCGTACATATTGTAAATTTGCCCGAAAAGGGCATCAAGCTTCAGCAAATGTTCTGTATCATGCGTGTTTACGATGCTGCCCATATAATTTTACCGGGATTAAAGTGCCTAAAAGTAAACAAAGGAAAGATAGAATAAGATTCCATTTTGAGGTATATATTTTTAAAGGAGCTCATGAAATCGCTTTGTTATTCGCTTCGCTCATGAGACCCCTGCTTGCATCAGGCAAGGCTTCGCTAAGTTCGCTAAGTTGTTACTTTTTGATCATGCAAAAAGTAAAAGAAAAGATACTCCATCCTAATCTCTTCAAAAAAATCAAATTTCTTTAATATCTCAATCATCAGAATTTGTTTCCACCGCTTCAATATTATATTTAGCAACATTTTTATTAAAATCCCATAAATATTTGTCCTTATCTTTGCACCCTATTTTCAAAAAACAATGAGTATACATATTGAAGCAAAACCCGGCGAAATAGCCGATTTCGTATTACTTCCAGGCGACCCCCTGCGTGCCCGCCATATTGCTGAAAACCTTCTAACCGATGCTGTTTGTTACAACAACGTGCGCGGAATGCTGGGCTTTACCGGATTTTATAAAGGAGTACGTGTATCTGTGCAGGGCACAGGCATGGGACTGCCTTCGCATATGATTTATGTGAGTGAACTGATTCAAGATTATAAAGTAAAAACGCTGGTGCGTATCGGTACCTGCGGAGGCATGCTTCCATCGGTTAAACTACGCGATGTGGTAATGGCTGTAAGCGCTTCAACCGATTCAAATGCCGTTTCAAGGCATTTTAACGGGATGACCTTTGCCCCTACCGCCGATTTCGGGCTGATAAACAAAGCCTGGACAAACGCTGCCAGCGCAGGTATTGCGCTGAAAGCAGGAAATATCCTTTCATCAGACCTATTTTATCATTTCCCCGAAGAAGGAGATGCTTACGAACTGTGGCGCAATTATGGTACCCTTGCGGTCGAAATGGAATCAGCCGGGCTTTATCTGCTTGCTGCCCGCCACGGTGTTAAGGCTTTATCGTTGCTTACCGTTAGCGATCACCTGCTCACCGGCGAACATGTAAGCGCCGACGAACGGCAGCTGAATTTCACCCACATGACCGAACTGGCACTGTCGCTGGCGGTGTAATAGATGTTGGATGTCAGATCTTTGATGTTAGATGTCGGATGTAAGGTTTAAGGTGTAAGGTATAAGTGTTGCACAATCCCCAATCCCACATCCAACATCCAACATCCCACATCTCCAATCCGAAATCGCACATCACACATCCAACATCCCACATCCAACATCCAACATCCCACATCCCACATCCCATGCCCTGGTTCATCCTCTTTATTGCCGGTCTTTTTGAAGTTGCGTGGGCAATCGGAATAAAATATACCGAAGGCTGGACCCGGTTTTGGCCGGCAGCATTCACGGTTGTTGCAATGATAGCTTCTTTTTATCTGCTCTCGGTTGCACTCAAGCATATTCCTATGGGTACCGCCTATGCCGTGTGGACCGGAATAGGAACCATTGGAACAGTTGTGTACGGAATTATTTTTTTCAAAGAGCCTGCTGATATTCTCAGGATGGTTTGTATCTTGCTCATCATATGCGGAATTGTAGGATTGCGCATCCTGGCAAAGTAACACATCGGTTCAGCCTGCTGCATACTTTGCTATCATTACTTAAAAGATAAAGTTAAGAATACGAATATGCAGAAAACAATTTTAATTACCGGGGCCACCAGCGGTTTCGGAAAAGCATGCGCCCATGCATTTGCAAAAGAAAACCACCGGCTTATACTTACCGGCAGGCGCACCGAAAGACTTGAATCAGAAGCAAAAGACCTCAACAGCAAATACGGTGTTGAAGTACTGACACTCAACTTCGACGTACGCGACCGGGAAGCCGTAAAAAAAGCCATCGAAAACATTCCTGCAGCATGGCGAAATATTGATGTACTTATCAATAATGCAGGACTTGCTGCCGGCAGCGACCCCATTCAGGACGGCAATATCGACGACTGGGAACAGATGATCGACACCAATATCAAAGGCCTGCTTTATGTAACAAAAAGCGTGTATCCGCTCATGCTGAAAAGCACCTGCCCTCACATTGTGAACATAGGTTCTATTGCCGGTAAAGAAGTGTATGCAAAAGGAAACGTGTATTGCGCCACCAAATTTGCAGTGGATGCACTTACCCGTGGCATGCGTATCGATATGCTGAACAAAGGCATTAAGGTGTCGCAGATTGCGCCGGGGGCTGCCGAAACCGAATTCTCCACCGTTCGCTTTAAAGGCGATATGGAAGCAGTAGCCAACGTATACCGCGGATTTACACCGCTTGTAGCCGATGATATTGCGGAAGCCATACGTTGGGTTACCAGTTTACCAGCGCATGTAAATATTAACGATATGGTGATTATGCCTACAGCCCAGGCAAGCCCCGGTTATTTCCATAAAAACCTCTGATATTAAAAGCTTTTAAACCCTTTTACAGGCACACAACACGTGCATTGTTTATAACTTCTTTGGCAGCAGACATGTAGAATTGTTAATATATTGTTATCTTTACATTCTATTGCAAAACTCAAAACTGCTCTATGCAAGACGTTACCCGATTATTTGACCTCCTGCCACATTACCTTCAATCTTTTAAACCTAAAGATGATGTACTGGCAGGAAAGGACAACGGAAAATGGATAAAATACTCAATTACCGATTACATTTCACATGCTGATCATATCAGCTATGGCTTGCTTCACCTGGGCATTAAGCCAGGCGACAATATTGCCACCATTTCGGGCAGCCGCCCCGAGTGGAACCTGGTCGACATGGGTATTCAACAGGCCGGTGCAATTCATGTTCCTATTTACCCCACCATCAGCGAAAACGATTATAAATACATCCTGGATCATGCCGGGGTGAAAGTGATTTTTATCTCGGGCCGTGAAATTTACCGCAAGATAGAACATCTTATAACCGACCTCCCCGGAATTATAGCGGTATATGCATTCAAAGAAACAGAAGGCGTACAACAGCTGGAAGAACTGATCAGCCTTGGCAGGCAATACCCACAGCCCGAAAAGGTGGAAAGCATAAAAGCATCTATTAAACCCGACGACCTGGCTACGATCATTTATACCTCGGGAACCACCGGCAACCCAAAAGGTGTTATGCTCACGCACCAGAACATCATTTCCAATTTTAAAGCCGTAAAGGACATTCCGCCGGTTGGTGAGGATGGACGCGCACTGAGTTATCTGCCACTTTGCCATATTTACGAGCGTATGCTGGTTTATATGTATCAGTACCTGGGTATCTCGGTTTATTATGCCGAGAGTCCTGTTACGGTTGGCGATAACCTGCGCGAGATTCAGCCCGATATCTTTACAACGGTTCCCCGGCTGCTCGAAAAAGTATATGAAAAAATAATAAATTCGGGTCGTAAGCTCAAAGGGATCAAGAAGATGATTTTCTTTTGGGCGGTGAACGTCGGGATGCACTACGAACTGAACAATGCACGTGGACCTTACTATACACTAAAACTCAAAATCGCCCGTAAACTGGTTTTCAGCAAATGGCAGGAAGCGCTGGGAGGAAAACTGAAGGTAATTGTAAGTGGTGGTGCAGCCCTGCAACCCAGGCTGGCACATGTTTTCTGGGCCGCCGGAATTCCCGTACTCGAAGGATATGGCTTAACAGAAACTTCACCGGTAATTGCGGTAAATACATTTGAAGAAAATGGGGTTAAATTCGGAACTGTAGGCCCGGTGCTTAAAAACACCCATGTAAAAATTGCCGAAGACCATGAAATTCTCTGCAAAGGCCCGGGCGTAATGCTGGGATACTATAAAGAACCTGAACTTACTGCCGAAGCCATTGATAGCGAAGGTTGGTTTCACACCGGCGACCTGGGAAGGATTGAAACAGAAGGTCACCTGAAAATTACCGGGCGCAAGAAAGAGCTTTTCAAAACTTCGTTCGGTAAATATGTAAGCCCCGAAATGATAGAGAACAACCTGAAAGAATCTGAATTTATAGATGCACTGATGGTTGTCGGCGAAAACCAGAAATATGCAGCTGCCATCGTTGTGCCCGATTTCGCACATCTGCGCTCCTGGTGCCAGATAAAAGGCATTCCCTATACTTCGAATAAGGAAATGATTGAATTGGAACGTATTAAAAAACGTTTCCACAAGGAAATACACAAATACAACAAGCACCTGGGCGCAACCGAACAGATCAAATCCTTCGAATTGCTTCCAACTGAATGGACTGTGGATTCGGGTGAACTTACGGCAACACTCAAACTTCGCCGTAGCCTGATCAGTGAAAGATACAAAACCGAAATTGAAAAACTTTTTGAATAGGGCGTAAACCACCCTGAATGTGCAATTTCGAAGGAAAAACAGCGTTCTAATAACAATATCAGGCAATTACACGCATTTTTTCACTATATTAGCTTACTGTTAATATTTATCATAAAGCAAGACCGATGGACGGAGTGACCCGCATTTTCGATCTTCTTCACACGACTGGCCTACATTTTAAAGCCGGAGAGCCTGTGTTTTGGGGAAAGAAAAACGGTAAAATCTTCGCTACCAGCAGTGAGGAATACCATCGCTACAGCTATACCCTGGCACATGCACTGATTGAGTCGGGCATTTTGCCAGGCGATAAAATTGCCACCATCATTAACAACCGCCCCGAATGGAACTTTTTCGATATGGCCATCAGCCTGATCGGTGCCATACAGGTTCCGGTATATCCAACCATTAGCTTACAGCAACTCGCATATATATGTAACGATGCCGGCATTTCGGGTATTATTGTAAATGATTTTTTAACCTGGAGCCGAATTGAAGCAACAGTAAATCAGGTACCTGCAATAAAAACGGTAATCTCGGTTGATTCTACCGAAGGATTAATGAGTATGGACGAATTGCTGCAGAAATACAGCTCCTTGTACCCGGCAAAACAGGTTCACAAAGTCGCCGCGCAAATTAAACCTGCCGATCTTTCTTCAATCATCTATACTTCAGGAACCACCGGTCGCCCAAAGGGAGTCATGCTCTCACACGCCAACCTGGTAAGCAATTTTACAGCACTTTCGGGTATCCTGAGCCAGCAACCAGCGCAAAGAGCGGTAAGCGTACTGCCTTTGTGCCACATTTACGAACGCATACTCAATTACACTTACCAGAATTCAGGAACCCAGGTATGGTATATTGATGGTTTCGAAAACCTGCGAGAAGGGCTGGCCGAAGCGCAACCTGCCATTTTCTGTGCCGTGCCCCGCATTATGGAAAAGCTTTTCGACGCCATTATGCACAAAGGCCGGAACCTAAGCGGATTAAGCAAACTTATCTTTTTCAGGGCAATTGCTGTTGGGCAACAGTACGAGCCCGGTTGCGAGACCTCACTCATTTACAAACTCCAACTGGTCTTGCTGCGTAAACTGGTATTCAGTAAATGGCATGAAGCACTGGGTGGAAAACTGGTTTCAATTGTGTCGGGCGGCGCCACCTTAAACCCGCGAATAGCCCGTATTTTGTGGGCTGCAGGGTTTAAAATTATGGAGGGATATGGATTGACTGAAACTTCGCCGGTTATAGCCGTAAGCAATTTTCTGGAAGGTGGTGTAAAAATAGGCACTGTTGGCCCCGTGTTGCCTGGTGTTGAAATTAAGTTTGCTGAAGATGGTGAAATTTTAGTCCGGGGCCCGAATTTAATGTTAGGATACTATAACAGGCCTGATCGTACTGCCGAAGTAATTGATAAGGAAGGATGGTTACATACCGGCGATATTGGCCGGATGATTGACAACAAATTTCTTCAAATCACGGACCGCAAAAAAGAGATTTTCAAAACTTCGGGTGGAAAGTACATTGCCCCGCAAGTGCTCGAAAACAGGTTTAAAGAATCAGCATTTATTGAGCATATACTGGTTGTGGGCGAAAATCGCAAACACCCGGCCGCCATTATTGTTCCTGCATTTGATTACCTGCGTAACTGGTGTCGCGTAAAAGAAATTCCATATTCTTCTGACGAGGAAGTGATTCGGAATGCAGGCATTATCAACCGGATTGAAAACGAAATCCATGAGATAAACCAACACTTCGGGCGCCACGAACAGATAAAAAAATGGGAATTCATCAGCGACAAATGGACTTACGATTCGGGCGAACTATCCCCAACCCTCAAACTTCGCCGGCGGTTCCTAAACAAGAAGTATGCTGCGCTTATTGAAGAGATGTATGGTGGATAAGGTGTAAGGTGTAAGAGGTAAGATATAAGGCGGAAAAACAAGTGGTCCGGGTCACGTCGCAACTAACAAATGTTTTGAAACAACTGCATTAATATTTCAGGCAAACATTCTAAATCTCTTTCCGTAAGTGGTTAAAGATCATAACCATACCATGTCCCGGTTTCATAATTCCCGTCGGCGGATACCCAAAGCAAGCCGTTGGCCCAGGAGAGCGAGAACCCGTAAAAACCCTGGTTCAGCTTTACCGACTTTTCAAATTTCCCTTTTAAATCATATACAAATACCTCCTGCTCACGGGCATTCCAGCTGTACAAATGCTTCTTATCCATGGCGATAGCTGTGCCACCATCCGAAGCATTATCCGCGCATTTCAATCCATGCAGGGTTGTTTCAATCTTGCCGCTTTTCAGATTATAAAAAAACACATCACCAAGTTCAATGAAACAAATCAGTTTACCATTGCTGCTTAAGGCTGGCGCCGATTGTTCACTCCGTTCCGGGAAACTCAGAACTTCGGAATATGTTCCTTGTGTGAGGTCATCAATTTTATATAATTTCCGGCTGTAGGTATATACATACAATTTCTTGTCGGAAGTATTGTACATGATGGAGCGCATATCAAGTTTAATAGGAAACCCCGCTACATGTGTGCCATCCCGCTTCAGTTTGTTTACCTGGCCAAGTTCAGCCCTTCCCCCGTTGCATGTGTATAGAAATTTCCCGTCGGAAGTAATATGCATATTGTGCGACAGCGGATTTTCCTTAAAAACTACCGAAGGCCCAATTGCCTGCTGCGCCCATGCTGTGCCGTTAAAAATTAACAGGCAAGCTAAAAATATAACCCAATTATTTGCTTTCATAACCTGGCGACTTACCAATTGCAATGAATTTTCAAATTTAATTCATTTAACGATTATTAAACGACAAAATAACCAAATTATGATTTGGCTGGTTTTGGACGCATTCAGCAGGGTATTTGTTTCTTCAAGTGGGATCTCCTTCATCCCGCAACTTCTGATTTGCCGGTTAACCGGAACCAGGAATTGGATAAAACAAAAAAACCGGGCTACCTTGCGGCAACCCGGCAGTAATTTCCGATTAGGAAACGGGATTACTTGCTGTAGTCCATTTCGGCCAGTCGTTTGTAGTTATTGTAGCGCCATTTCGAATTTTCCTTTGCAGCTTCGAATAATTCAACAGCTTCGGCAGGGAACGATTTCATAAGCGAGGTATAACGTACTTCTGATTTCAGGAAGTCCTCGAACAAGGAGAAATCAGGCTCTTTGCTATCGAGCTGGAAAGGATTCTTACCTTCAGCCTCAAGTAACGGGTTGAAACGATAAGTGTGCCAGTAACCTGATTTAACTGCATCGTCCTGCTGCTGTTGCGCTTTCTCCATACCTGAATGTAAACCATGGTTAATACAGGTTGAATAAGCAATAATGAGCGATGGTCCCGGGTAAGCTTCAGCTTCGCGGAGCGCTTTCAGGTACTGGGTTTGGTTAGCGCCCATGGCAACCTGTGCCACATAAACATAACCATAGCTCATAGCCATCATACCCAGGTCTTTTTTGCGAACCTGTTTACCTGAGGCGGCAAATTTGGCAACAGCACCCACCGGAGTCGATTTCGATGCCTGACCACCGGTATTTGAATACACTTCAGTATCAAGAACCAGGATATTTACATCTTCACCTGATGCAAGTACATGGTCGAGTCCGCCGTAACCGATGTCATAAGCCCATCCGTCGCCACCGAACATCCAAACCGATTTCTTGATAAAGTACTGTTTCAAAGCAACCAGTTCTTTAGCGATATCGGAAGTTGAGGCTTCGAGTAAAGGAAGAACTTTTGCTGTGGCTTCTTTCGAGAGCTGAGCGTTGTCTTTATTGGCAACCCATTCAGCGCAGGCTTCTTTGAGTTCGGCACTAAAATCACCGTTAATGATAAGCTGCATGCGTTCAGCAATACGGGTGCGAAGTTTATTTACACCCATTGCCATACCAAAGCCGTACTCAGCATTGTCTTCGAACAGTGAGTTTGCCCATGATGGACCACAACCATTTGCATTGGTGGTGTAAGGTGTTGAAGGAGCCGATCCGCCATAGATTGAAGAGCAACCTGTAGCATTGGCAACCATCATTCTATCGCCGTATAGCTGGGTGATAAGCTTGATATAAGGTGTTTCGCCGCAACCTGCACAAGCGCCTGAGAACTCGAACAGTGGCTGTGCAAACTGGCTGTTTTTCACATTCTGTTCTTTAGGAGCGAGTGTATCTTTATAAGTTACATTAGCTGCAACATAATCCCAAACTTCGGCCTGTTTCATCTGTGTAGCAAGCGGCTTCATAACCAAAGCTTTGGTTTTGGCCGGGCAAACATCAGCACAGTTGCCGCAACCTGTACAATCGAGCGGGCTGATCTGGATACGGAACTGTAACCCATCGAAAGTTTTTGGAATTGCTTTCAGTGTAGCTGTTCCCTCGGGTAATCCTTTCTGTTCGTCTTCGTTAAGCAGGAACGGACGGATAACAGCGTGCGGACAAACAAATGCACACTGGTTACACTGAATACAGTTATCCGAAATCCACTCAGGAACATTTACTGCAATACCGCGTTTTTCGTAAGCTGCTGTTCCTGCAGGGAAAGTACCGTCTTCGCGGCCCAGGAATGCACTTACCGGTAAATCATCACCTTTCTGGCTGTTGATAGGTTCAACAATATTTTTGATAAAGTCAGGAATATTGCGTGTATCCTTTGATGGATTAATTAGGATATTTTTCCATTCAGCCGGAATACTTACTTCGGTAACAGCAGCACCTCTTTCGATAGCGGCAATGTTCATTGCAACAATCTCTTCACCCTTACGGCCGAAGGTCTTTTTAACAGCAGTCTTCATTGCTGTGAGTGCCAGTTCGTATGGAATAACTCCGGAGATTTTAAAGAATGCAGCCTGCAGAATGGTGTTGGTGCGGTTACCTAATCCAATTTCTTCGGCAATGCTGGTAGCATTGATAATAAAGAACCGGATCTCGTTTTCAGCCATGTATTTTTTCATGGTATCAGGCAAACGATTCCTGCTTTCTTCTGCATCCCAGATGCTGTTGAGCAGGAAAGTACCGCCTTTTTTCATTCCTTTCAAAAGGTCGTACTTGTTCAGGTAAGCCGGAACATGGCAAGCCACAAAGTCGGGGGTATTTACCAGGTACGGGGAACGGATCGGTTTGTCGCCAAAACGAAGGTGCGATGTTGTGATACCACCTGATTTCTTCGAATCGTATGCAAAATAGGCCTGTGCATATTTATCAGTGTTGTCGCCAATAATTTTGATTGAGTTTTTGTTGGCACCAACAGTTCCATCAGATCCTAAACCGTAGAACTTAGCCTGGAATGTGCCCTTATCAGAAAGATCAATTTCAGGAAGTACTGGAAGTGAAGTAAATGAAACATCGTCAACAATACCTACCGTGAAATGATTTTTAGGTTCATTCATTTTCAGGTTGTTGAAAACTGAAATCATCATGGCAGGAGTGGTGTCTTTGGAGCTGAGTCCGTAACGGCCACCGATGATGAGCGGTTTATTAGCCCTGTCGTAGAAAATATCGCGGATATCGAGGTACAAAGGATCTCCGGTTGCTCCGGGCTCTTTGGTACGATCGAGTACACAGATACGTTTTACTGATTCAGGTAGCACATTGAAGAAGTACTTAGGTGAGAATGGGCGATAGAGGTGAACGCTGATCAGTCCGAGTTTTTCGCCTTTTGCATTCAGGTGGTCAATAACTTCTTTAAGGGTTTCGGTAATGGAACCCATGGCTACAACAATGTTTTCAGCATCTTTTGCACCATAATAGGTAAACGGATGGTATTCGCGGCCTACTTGTTTGCTGATTACCTCCATATATTCTTCAACGATATCAGGAACTGCATCGTAGAAAAGGTTGGCAGCTTCGCGGCTCTGGAAATATACATCGGGGTTTTGCGCAGTACCACGGGTTACCGGGTGCTCAGGGTTGAGTGCGCGATCGCGGAATTCCTTCAGCGCGTCGTAATCCAGCAGTTTGGCAAGATCTTCGGTTTCAGGATATTCAACTTTCTGAATTTCGTGCGAAGTACGGAATCCATCGAAAAAGTGCATGAAAGGCACCCTCGAACGGATTGCGGCAAGATGAGCAATACCAGCTATATCCATAATCTCCTGTACGCTGCCGGTTGCAAGCATAGCAAAACCGGTTTGGCGGGTTGAATAAATGTCGCTGTGATCACCAAAAATTGAAAGAGCCTGTGCTGCAAGGCTACGAGCCGACACGTGGAAAACAGCCGGTAATAATTCGCCAGCAATTTTATACATGTTGGGTATCATTAACAATAAACCCTGTGATGCGGTATAGGTAGTTGTAAGCGCACCAGCCTGTAATGAACCATGTACCGCACCGGCAGCACCGCCTTCGCTCTGCATTTCTACAACTCGTACGGTTTCGCCAAAAATGTTCTTACGGCCATAGGCAGCCCATTCATCAACATATTCTGCCATGGTTGATGATGGTGTGATCGGGTATATGGCAGCCACTTCGCTGAACATATATGCTATGTGCGCGGCAGCATAATTTCCGTCACAGGTTACATACTTCTTTTTTTCACTCATATGTTTGGTTATTAGATTATTGAGTAAGGTATAATTGAATTCTGCATTTTTCCCAAAAGCGGTGCAAAATTACTTTTTTATAAGGAATTGCGTGGTAATAAATCTAAAAAATTAATTTTATTCGGCTAATTTAAAATGATTATAGATTAGAACGATTTTAATAATCAACGGGTTAACACTATAACATTACACCTGCCCGGAAATACCCGGGTATAAGTAACAGTAAAAAAAATTAAGTATTTCAATACTTATATCTGAAAAATTTATTAATTTTCCGCATTGAAACCGAAAACCAAATAAATTATTAATACTATTAAAACTTAGGGGGAAACAATATGATCAACCTGGCCACAAATTACATGGGAATTGAGCTTAAAAATCCGATCATTGCCGGTGCAAGCAGTATGTCGTCGGACCTAAGTATGCTGAAAAAACTTGAAGAAGCCGGAGCTGCAGCCGTGGTGTACAAAACCTTATTCGAGGAGCAGATTAACCTCGAAGGGGCTCAATTTGATGATCAGTTGAATTCGATGGGCGGCCTGCACGCCGAAATGACGAGCCTGTATCCCAAGCTTCAGTTTGCAGGTCCCGAGGCACACCTGGTTAACCTTCGTAAAGCTAAAGAAACGCTTGGTATCCCGGTAATCGCCAGCCTGAACTGCCTGTATGATAATACCTGGATTGAATATGCGCGGCTTATAGAAAAAACAGGTGTTGACGGGCTTGAGTTAAATTTCTACTTTGTACCCGGTGATTTTGAAGCCGACGGACACTCCATTGAAGACGTACACCTCGACCTGGTGAAAACCATAAAATCAAAAATCACCATTCCGGTAAGTGTTAAGCTGAGTGTATTTTATTCAAACCCGCTAAATTTTATCTCCCGCCTTGATAAAGCCGGGGTGAACGGAGTCGTAATTTTCAACCGGATGTTTGAGCCTGAGATTAACGTGCAGGATGTTAAGCATGTTGCACCTTTTTACCTCAGCCATGAGGGCGATTACCGGGTGGCACTGCGGTATGCCGGGTTACTTTATGGAAATGTGAAAACACAGGTTTGTGCCAACACCGGAATATACCAGGGCAAAGACGTGGTTAAGATGCTGCTTGCCGGTGCCGACTGTGTACAGGTAGTGAGTACGCTCTACAAAAACAAGCCCGAATACATTGCTACCATGCTTGGTGAAATTGAGACCTGGATGGAATCGAAAAATTATACTTCCATCGCCGACTTCAAGGGCAAACTCTCGAAAAAAGAACTGAAAGACCCGTTCGTATACAAACGCGGGCAGTATATCGATTTATTACTTGGTTCCGACCAATTGCTCAAGTAATATCAGCTGTAACAACGTTAAAAAACTAACCCTGCGCTCTGAAGCCAGGGTTATTTTTTTTACAGAAACCGGAGTAGGCAGGCACAAAAAAAACCGGCGGGAACCGGTTTTTGGGGTTTACGGGATGTGGGAAAGTAATTAATTGAGCTGCAATTTCTCTAAAATATTTTTGGCTTCCTGCCTGTGGAAATTATCCGGATTTGAAGCTACCAGCATAAACTGGTCGATGGCTTTTTCCTTCTGGTTGTTTTTCAGATAGCAAAGCCCCAGGTACCACTCGGCATGCTCTATGTACAGGTTATCGTTTTGCTTGATGATGGTATTGAAAGCCTTAATCGAGTTCTCGTAGTTTTTGGTTTCGATGTTCGAAATTCCGTAGTAGAACCAAACCGCTATATTCGAATTGTCTTTATCAAGTATTTTTTTGAACAGAACCGATGCTGTTGCAAAATCCTTTTGCTGAAATTTGATGACTGCCTCAAGTATATTCTGATCGCCACGGGTTTGGTCAACAATATTTTCGGAATTATAATATTGCGAGAAAAGTGCGTCGTTCGAAATATTGCGACTGGTTTGCAGGTACAGCGTAGCGGCTACAGCGCACAATACCAGTAACGATGCAGCAGCATACCACCATTTGCGGATATGCATGCGCACTACCGGCACTTCGGTACGCGTTGCACGGTTTGCATTGATTACAGCGATGAGTTTACTCCTCAGATCAATAATATCTTCCCTTTCAATAGCTGAATCAATTAATTGTGAAAGTTTAAGCTCTTCTGCCAATCCCGGGTTTGAGCTCAACTCCTTTTTGAATGCGTTTCTCTCGGTGGCAGTCATTTCATTGGCAAGGTATTGCTCAATGCTGGCGGAGTGTTTGAAATTAGTTGTCATTTTTGATAATTTTTTGACTTCGTGGATCACTTGCAATGCGTTTCTTCAACTCTTCTTTACAAAGATACTTCCTGGTTTTGGCATACTTTTCAGTTTTATATCCAAGCATCGAAGCAATCTCCCGCAACGGAATATTCTTGGTAAATAACCTTAACAGTTTCTGGCAGTCCTCAGCTAGCGACAGAAAATGTATCTGAATTATCCTATGCAATTCGGCCTCTTCTAAACTTGCTTCCTGGAGCATGTCTTTTGGCAGATCAATATACTCTTCTACATCAGTAAGTTTGTCGAAAATAGCTTTACGCTTGTTAAGCTTTTGCAGCCAAAGGTTTCGGCAAACTGAATACATGTAGGTTTTAAAAGAACTGGTAAGTTTTAATTGGTTCAGGCTAATTTTATTATAAATGATGATAATCCCGTCCTGAAATACATCCTCAGCATCTTCACCTGATCCTCCGTTCTCGGTAACCAGAAATCTGATCAGTGGAAAATACTCCTTGTAGATGAAATTAATGATGTAATCACTCCTTAACCTCAATCCTTCCTGTATGGCTTCATCAGAATAATGTATCATCACTTGCTATATTATCCAGATTTTAAAAAAAGGTAATACCATTTCGAAAGTTTTTTTCAAGATTTTTTAATTTTTTTTTCTTAGCGCCTGTTTTTCAATTCATTATCCCAATTTAAACTTATTAACATTTTATATCCACTTTGGCAAAAAGTGCAGAAACGACAACAATTTCTGGCAATTTCTATTGCAAAGATGGTACAAATTTACATTTGATTTATAAATATTTTTCGAAACCCATATTACCTTTTTTGAATTCATGGATTAAGACTTGTAACGCATAAAGGAAGAGTGTTGCTTTACGCATGGTAAGTGTACCTGATTTTACGGCCAAATACCAGCAGAAAATTTACATAAATCCAAAAACCGAAAAATACTACAATTAAAGAAAAACGCCATGAAAAACAAATTTACCTTCGTAATGCTTCTTATGTTAGCATTGGTTTCAGTTCAGTCTCTTAAAGCAGCAGAACTTCGCGGACAAGCTCTTTACCAGGGCGATTCAGCCAGGCCTATAGGTTATGTTATGGTAACACTTAAAAATATTGATAATAATTCAGTGCAGACTTTTAAAACAGGAGCTGACGGGACTTATACATTTACTAACCTGGTTGCAGGTAATTATATAGTTACAGGAACAACCAATATTGCAAGCAAAGGGGCAACCTATTATGATGCCATGTTATTGTTTTTACACTTGGTGGGCAGGCTCGAATTTACGCCTCTGCAAATGCTGGCTGCTGACGTAAATGGTTCGGGCAACGTGAACTGGCAGGACTATACACTTTTTCTGAAAAACCTGTTACTTGGTAAACCTTTCCCGGTTGATCCCTGGAGGTTTGAAACAAAAAGCATCAAATTAACGGATATGAAAGGCACTGAATACAATCCCAAAGGTATTGGCGGAACCTGTTCGGGCGATGTAGGAGGCACTTTTGTTCCAACGGCAAATACAACCCCGGCAGTTCCTGTTGCACAGGAAGGTGAAATATCAGTGAGCAGCGGCGAGTCTTTTACCACCGAAATTATAACCCGTAACCCATTGTCCATTACAGGCGCTGGATTAATAATCAACTATCCTTCGGAATTGCTCGATATTCAGTCAGTCGAATTTAAGGGAACAGGTTACGAATACAATATTGAGAACGGCCAGATCAGGGTTATATGGGGCGACCCAAATACGCAGCCTGTTAATTTCAATGCCGGTGAAGCTTTCATTACCATCCGTGGTACAAGCACATCTGCTTTTGGCGAAGGGATGACAGCCAATCTGAATATGGATAAAAATACAAGCCTGGTAAATGCTTCGCTCCAAAACGAAAGCAAACTCAACTTTGCGTCACCGCTGATTAAGTTTGGAAAATCAGCGCTCAAGCTGAGCAATTACCCCAATCCATTTAAAAACTCGACAAAGCTCAACATCTATGTGCCCGAATCAGGCAATGCAACCATCGAAGTGTATGGCACCAATGGTCAGTTAGTAAAACGCATTTCGGCTGGCCAGCTGAATGCAGGCTACCAGGAATATACCCTGGAAGCTTCGCAACTTGCTAAAGGGTATTATATCTGTAAGGTTCGCATACAGGCAAAAACATCGGAATATAACAACTCCCTCCGCCTGCTCAAAGCTGAATAATTATCAACTGTTTATAGTTCATAAAAAAGGAGCATTTAGCTCCTTTTTTTTATGACTGACGGCAACTTTGTGTTATCTTTGCCATACCACCACAATTCAAGATCAACTCCCATTCACACACAAAATTTTGCCCTATGAAAAGGCCTCCGGCATTATTTTGCTTATGGTTTCTCTTGTTCTCATTACTCGTAGTACTGGTTGCATGTAACAACACTGTAAAAGATAGTTCACAAAAACAACATCTGTCAGATCAAGTATTTGCCGAACAATTAAAAAACCGGGGAAGTTACGATTCAGCTATCATTTTTTTCAGAAAATCCGTTGATTATAACCTGAAAAACAAACATTACGAAACATGGGTTGAGAGCATTTCAGGCATGATTGATTGTTTCAGGGCTAAAGGCGACCTCGACCAGGCCATGCAGCTCACGGATCAATCGCTTGCCTTGGCTGTGACCAAAATTGATACAACCGGAAATCTGTACAACGGACTTATCCACAAAAAAGCATTACTTTATTCCGATAAGCGGCAATTCGCCGAGGCTGCAGCGCTCTTCAACCGTAACATCCACACTTACCTGCACCGCTCGTCAGTACCCGATACCGGGCTGGCGCTGTCCTACAATGGCATGGGTACCGTATTCCTGTACCAGAACCGTTTCGATGAAGCCCTGGGTGAATACCAGAAAGCCATCGAAACTTACCAGAAAGCAAACCGGGTAAAAAGTTCGAATTATGCCAGTTCATTACAGAACATCGGGATTGTATATTCCATGACAGGCAACTACGAAAAAGCTGAACAATATTTCTTGAAATCGCTGAAAGTGAACCAGGAAGTACTGCTGCCCAACGATCCGAAACTGGCCTCGTTATACCTGAACATGGGAAGGTTTTACCAGCTTATTCGTAACGACCTGAAAGCCATTGAATACCTGAAAAAAGCTGAAAATTTTTATATCTCACAAAATCAATCCAATACTATACTGGCAGGGTCTCTTTTCTTAA
Organism: uncultured Bacteroidales bacterium; assembly: GCA_937965665.1. Taxonomy (GTDB): domain Bacteria; phylum Bacteroidota; class Bacteroidia; order Bacteroidales; family UBA4417; genus UBA4417. The sequence continues at coordinate 2,411 of CALCJE010000184.1, read as the reverse complement.
ACATCGGAGTTGCATATATCTATACTGCTGATTATGAAAAAGCCCAAAGCTATCTCGACAAATCCCTGGAAATAATCCTGGGTAAAACACCCGGAAACCAGGCTGATTTGCTCACACTATACCTCAACATGGGATTTATAGCTGAAAAAAAAGGGAATTATGCTACGGCTAAAAGCTATTATTCCAAAGGCTTATCCATTGGAACCAAATTGCCAAACTCGGTGAAAATTTTAAGGGGGCTGGCCAATGTGTACTTCCGCATGGCGGATAAAACCATGGCCGACACTTACTATAAACAGGCTTTAGCTAAAAGTATCGAAATGTACGGCGACGAGCATCCGGAAACGGCGCTAACCTATTTGCGGTATGGCGATTTTCTGTCGGATATAGGTGACAAAAAAGCAATTGTATACCTGAACAAATCCTTAGAACTATACAAAAAAGTATTTGGCGACATTAACATCGATGTATCAACTGCATACAATTACATAGGCAGGTATTACGACCGGTTGAACGATTACAACAAAACCCTGAGGTATATGCAGCTTTCGCTGATTGCTGGTTTCCCCGGGTTTACTTCACAAAATATTAATGACAACCCTGCCATATCAGCCGAAAACCTGAACGAAAACCTATTAAATCCAATTATCAGCAAAGCAACGGCACTATTAAGGCTTTACCTTTCGGATCCATCACGTACCGATTTACTCAAAAACAGCATAAGCAGTTTTAACCTTGCCCTTAAAATGGTTGAAATGCTGCGTTCAACCTATCAGGACGAAAACAGCAAGCTGTTCATTTCTGAAAACGAAAAGGCCACTTTCTCGAATGCACTGCTGGCACAGGTTGAAATGTATAATAAAACCAAAAGCCCCGAGGCATTGGATGAGGCTTTCAGCCTGTGCGAAAAAGGGAAATCAGCCGTATTGTTGTCGCACCTGCGCGACAAGGAAGCTCGCAATATAGGACGTATCCCCGAAAACCTGCTGAACCAGGATGCCAGCCTGAAATCAGAAATTTATTTCTATAACAAGCAAATTCATGATCAGAAATTGCTGCCAAATCCGGATGAAGCAAAAATAAAGATGTGGAACAGCAGGCTTTTTGACCTGAACCGGAAACAGGATGAACTCATCAAATCAATCGAAAAAAATTACCCCGCATACTACAACCTCAAATACGATAACTCTGTAATTTCCATTGCCGACATACAGAAAAAACTTTCACCAAAGCAGGCCATGATAGAATTTACCCTGGCCGACTCGACCTTATATGCATTTGCAATAACTGCCGGCGACAGGAAACTTGTAACCTCGCCAATAGATAAATCATTTGCCGGGAACCTGGCTACCCTCAGGGACCAGTTAACCGGAAGGGAATTCAACAATTACACGGCTGCTGATTTCAAAACATTTGTTTTTGCATCCAATGCTGTATATAAACAACTGTTGCAACCGTTCGAGCCGATCATCAAGGGAAAAGAACTTATACTTATTCCCGATGCCGAACTGGGATACCTTTCATTCGATGTGCTGCTCACCAGTTTGCCCGATACCAACAAGCCTACCTACCGTAAACTGCCTTACCTCATTCGTGAGTCAGCTATCGCCTACGCCCCTTCTGCAACAACTTTCTTTGATGAGATGAGCATCCGGAAATCGGATAACAATAGCCGGATACTTGCATTTGGCCCTTCGTATAACGAAAAAAATGAAGTACTGAACCAGAAGGATGAAAATGGGAGGCTTCTGCGTAACACCCTCGCCAACTTAACCAATACCAGTGAAGAGATCAAAAGCCTGGGCGAATATTTTAATGTTAAATCATACACAGGCTACGAGGCCACCGAGACGGCATTTAAACAAAACGCGCGCAACTACAGGGTATTACACCTGGCCATGCACACGCTTATCAACAATGAAAACCCTTTATATTCCAAACTTATATTCTTCAGGGCTAAAGGCGACACAGTCGACGATGGCATGCTGAATGCTTCCGAACTGATTAATATGGAATTAAAGGCTGATATGGCCGTACTCAGTGCATGTAATACCGGCTCAGGAAAAATGAGAAAAGGAGAAGGAATCATGAGCCTTTCGCGCGATTTCTTTTACGCAGGTGTGCCCGGAATTATTATGACCGCCTGGGCTGTTGAAGACCGTTCGGGGGTAAAGCTAATGGACTATTTCTACAAATATATTGCACAGGGCAAACCACGGCACGAAGCCCTGCGCCTGGCAAAAATTGAGTATCTGGATAACTGCGACAAACTTACTTCGCACCCACACTATTGGGCAGCTTATATGAATGTTGGCGACGTAAGCCCGCTCGAAGGATTTGCAAAAAAACAAACACCATTTTCGACTTACGGAACTATTGCCTCGCTGCTGGCCATTGCAGTACTGCTGTAT
>CALCJE010000183.1 GCA_937965665.1 uncultured Bacteroidales bacterium | reverse complement strand
TGATTTGCATCAATTTCTTTTTGTGGGATAGGCTGATAACGGTGGGTTTCGTAATTAAACTTTTCGCCCAGTGCGGCTTCTGCAATTGATTTTCCCCAGCGCATCAGGTCAAAATATCGGTGAAACTCCAGGGCCAGCTCAACCCGACGCTCGTGCCTGATGGCTGCGGCCAGTTGCGTTTTGTCGAGTGTGGTAATATCAGTCAGTAGGTCGGCTGGAGGGTTACCGTTGAAACTTGCTCTTGCCCTTTTTCGCACTTTGTTGAGGTTGACTCTGGCCGAATCAGCATTTCCATTTTCATTAAATGCCTCAGCTTTCATAAGCAGGAGGTCAGCGTAGCGCATGTAGATGTAGTTGAGCTCACCATCACCTTTCAGCGAACTGGGAATTTCGGAGAGTGGTTGCTGGTGTTTTTTGGTCAGGAAACCCGAAGGCGACCACGAAGCCTGGAAAATTTCCCCGTTCAGCCAGGGTTGTCCATCACGGCCTATTGAAGCGTCGAGACGTGGATCTACATCACCGTTGCTGCTTTGTTCGTATTCATCCACCAGGCTCTGGGTAGGGGCATTAAAATAATATCCACCTTCTGAAGCCGGGGCAAACCATTGGTTAAGTGCATTGCCCATACCCGGGTTCTGGTTGGCCAGGTGCTGGATCTCAAAAATGGATTCGCTGCTGTTTTCGTTTGCGCGCTTAAAATTATCACTGTAATGTGGCAATAAGCGGTAAATGCCCAATGCCTCAGCTTGCTGAAAATACCCGATTGCTGCCGGCCATTTTTGCTGATAGAGACTAACTTTGCCCAGCATAGCCAGTGCGGCGCCTTTTGTAACACGGCCCTTGTCGGGATTATTATACGATATCGGTAACACAGCCACTGCATCGGCCAGGTCTTTTTCAATCTGCTGGTAAATGGCAGAAACTTCGCTTAACGGCACATGAATGGTCTCAGGCGTAAGCTGTGGCTGAAGTTTAAGCGGGACTTTCCCGAAAACATTTACAAGGTTAAAATAGCTGTAAGCCCTGATAAATTTAGCCTCGCCAACGATCCTGTTTCTTAATGCCTCATCCATGGTTATCCCCGGAACATAAGCTATTACATTGTTTGCCCGGGCAATGGCTTCATAAACAAATGTCCAGTAATTGATGATCATGCCGTTTGTTGAATTAGCCGTAAATTCATCAATGTACTTAATTTCGGCCTGGTCGCCCGGATTACCACCTTTTACCGCATCATCAGAAGCAACATCGCCAAACACCCAGATTACATTGTTCGAATTGGTGAAAGTGAGTGCATTGTACACACCGGTTATAGCCTGTAATGCCTGCTTATCGTTCTGGTAATATGTATCCGTCGAAAATTCACCCTTCAGGTCTTCAGTCAGAAAATCTTTACATGACCCCAGGACAAGCGTAACCCCAGCAAGGATAAGGACAGTGATATTAAGCCCGAATTTGCGTTTTGTTATCACGTTAAGTAAGCCTTTCGTGTTCATGCCGGATATTATTTTGAAATAACTTTTCATAGTGTTTTGTAATTAAAATGTGATGTCGATTCCAAACATTACGGTCATTGCCGAAGGATATGTTCCCCAGTCGATTCCAGCAGCGCGGTCGCCCTCATTTTTTGAGTTATCACTTACGGTCATTTCAGGGTCGAGGCCCGAATATTTTGTAAGTGTCAGCAGGTTGGTTCCTGACAGGTAGAGGCGTGTATTGGTGAGTCCGACAGCCTTGAGCGTTTTGGCGGGTAAAGTGTAGCCAAGTTGCATGTTTTTAAGCCTGATATACGAGCCGTCTTCGAGGAAGCGTGATGAAGGTGTAGCATTATTCGATTTCGACGACCATGATGCCCTGGGCTGGGTGTTGGATGTTCCTTCGCCGGTCCAGTGTTCGTCGAAATAGCGCTGCGTTACGGCAAAGCCCCGATAAAAGCCTTCGATATCCTGGTTTACCTGGGAGTATATTTTGTTGCCATACGTGCCCTGGAAGAACAGGCTCAGATCGAATTGCTTATAATTTGCTGCCAGGTTAATGCCTGCTATTAGTTTGGGGATTGCACTCCCGAGGTGTACTTTATCTTTGTTATCAATATATCCATCGCCATTCTGGTCTTTATACTTTACATCGCCCGGGTGAGGCTGGCCACCAAATGATTTTTGGCTGGCCGATAACAGTATTTCGGTTTCATTCTGGAATATTCCATCCATTTCGTAAAGATAGAATGAGCCAATCGGGTATCCCACTTCGGTGCGGGTTGCATCCACTCCCGATTCGACCCTGCCACCATATAGGGGCGCGTCTAATTTCAGTACTTCGTTGTGTACAAAGGATATGTTTCCTCCTACCGAATATCCCCAGTCATTTTTTGTTTTGCGGTAGATAGCCTCCAGTTCGAGCCCGGCATTCAACACCGAACCGCTGTTTATCCACGAAGGTTGTGCATAACCGGTGGAGGGTGGGTTTGGAGCTGTTACCAGCATATTATCAGTTACTTTATAGTAATAATCGATTGAAAATGCCAGTGCGCCTTTATATAGCTCAGCATCAATCCCGGCGTTGTATTGATAGCTGGTTTCCCATTTCAGGTCATTGTTACCGAGGGCCGACTGGGCATATCCGCTATTCACAATTCCGCCGAAAGCATAGTTGTAATAAGGCGATATCCTGTCGCTGTAAGCATATAGGCCTATTTCCTGGTTCCCGATGGCGCCGTACCCTGCACGGAGTTTAAGGTTTGTAAGCCACGACACATCCTTCAGGAAATTTTCCTGTTTCATCACCCATCCCGCCGAAATTGAGTAAAAGGTTCCCCATTTGTTATCACCGGTAAAGCGCGAAGACCCGTCGCGCCTCAAGGTTCCGGAGGCATAGTATTTCCCTTTGAAATCATAACTGGCTCTGCCAAAAAAAGATGCCAATGTTGAAGCGTATTCATTTTGCGTGGTTATTTTGGTACCCAGGCCGTTCCCGATGAAAATCAACTCTTCCTGCTGCACCGGGAAGTCCATATCGCTGGCATATAGCCCTTTACCCGTATTTTTTATCGCTTCGAAACCGGCCATTGCCGAAAAAGTATGGTTTTCGCCAAATTTGGTTTCGTAGTTAAATACACTATTATAGGTAAAGTTCGATGAGGTTTCGTTTCCGACATTCAGGCTGTTTTTGGCATTTATACGATCCATCGTTCCCCAGGTTGGGTTGAAACGACGGCTGTTTGTATTGCGGTAATCTATACCCAGGTTGGTAGTGAATGAGAGTTGTTTTGATAATTTGGCGGTGAAATAGGCTTTGCCGAGATAATTGTTGTCCTTGCGGTTATTATCATTCAATGCAGCCATTCCAATCGGGTTGTAGCCGTCGCCCAGGAATGAATCATAGATCTGTTTTCCGAAATACTCGGCAGGTCTGTCAACATAAGTGCCATTTGGAAACTGTATCGGGATTGCGGGATTGCGGAAAAAAGCATACCTGATAACACTTCCGCCGTTTCCTCCGGCACCGTCGCCCGAACTACCGATAATATCATTACTCGACATTCCGGCCAGCATACTCACGCCAATATTAAGCCATTTGGATACCTCAGAATTCACATCAAGCCTGGTTGATCCACGGGAGTACCCCGTGCCGCTTATGATACCCTGCTGATTGAAGTACGAAAGTGAAAGCAGGTAATTGGTGGTTTCGGTACCACCAGAAAAAGACAACTCGTGTGAATTAACCGGAGCAGTTTGAAGCAACTCCTTCACGTAGTCTACGTTTACAAAATCTTTCGCATCTGTTTCGGTAATCAGGTCACGACGCGGTACATCACCGGTCATATAAGAATTATCATTAGTAGCTGCTTCGTTGTAAATGGTAATATAATCTGTTGTATTTACCATTTTAGTCAGTCGGGTTGCTTTCTGGAAGCCTGTTTGCCCATGGTAAACGACTTTGATTTTGCCTTTTGCACCTTTTTTTGTTGTAATGAGTACAACTCCATTATTGGCTCGCGAACCATAAATGGCAGCAGATGAAGCATCTTTAAGTACAGAGATATTTTCGATATCGCCAGGGGAAAGTATTTTGAGCGCATCGGCAGTCGGGATACCGTCAACAATATAAAGCGGGTTATTGCTCGAATTTATTGAGCCTGCACCGCGGATACGTACAGAAACGCCTTCTCCCGGGGCTCCGGTATTTTGTGTCACCTGCACGCCTGCTGCCCGACCCTGTAAAGCTTGAGCAACATCGGGCACCGGGAGCATGTTCAGTTCCTTGTTGTTCACTTTGGTAACGGCCCCAAGCACATTTCGCTTTTTAGCTGATCCGTAACCTATTACAACCAGTTCGTCAAGCATGATCTGGTCAGCATTTAGCTGCACATCAATTACCTTTCGGCTGCCTACAGCCTGCTCGGTGGTAGTGTAGCCTACGTAGGAGAATTGAAGCATACTGGAGCTGGTCAGAAGGTCGGAGGCAAGCCGGTATTTGCCATTCACATCGGAAATAGTACCCGATGTGGTTCCTTTTATCTGAACTGTAACACCAATCAGGGTTTCTCCTGTTTTGGAATCGGTTACGGTCCCTTCTACAACCCGTTGAGAAAATCCCACGGCAGTAGCTGAAACGAGGATCAAAAGTAATAACAGTCTTTTCATTTTCTATTTTTTATGAAATGAGTACATTTTGTTGCGTTGGCTCTTTATTTATAAGCGATAATGGTGTTACCGGCTTTCACTTTCAGTCCATCTGTTGTAATCTTTGTGCCTGCCGGCAACTCAACCACCAGGATTGATTTTCCGCCTGGTATTTTTATACCTGTGGTTTCTTTACAACCCTTTGCCAGGTATGTTTTGGAGATGATGTCGAAAAGATCCGCATTTCCAGAAGTGTGATAGGTTACAGTTTTTGTTTCGGGATATGGATTATAATACAGGTGTACCGGGTATTTATTTTCTGCATAAAAATCAGTGGCATTACAATCGAGTGCCAGTATTGCTTCAACATCAGTGCTTTTTACAATAGCCCCAAAAACGCCTACTATTGAAGTACTGTAAAGGCTGAACATGGATTCTTTGGGTTGACCGGGCGTCCATTTGGGACCGTCGCCGATGGCTACGGGCGAAACCCCTTTCAGCGCCTGTTTCCCGTAATCGTCGGTTTTCCGGAGGCCTTCGTAACCGATTATGCCGCCTGTAAGGTCTTTCAGTTCGGGTAGAAACTGGTGTTCAGCATCGATCTGATCCGGGTAAAACAGCCGCGAAGCATTTACCACGTTTAACATATATTTACCTATAGCAGTTGCATATTGAGGTTCGTACTTTACCATCGGTACCAGAGGCCAGGCCATAGCTACTGAATTCATAAAGAATGCATACCCGCCACCATCGGTTATGCTGCCCTGCAGGCCATACACATCGTTATTGCCCCAGCGTTCGGCTATTACTCCCCATCCGTACCTTCCGTCTTTGGCCTGGCAGCCATCGAACATCCAGTTTAGCAATTTGGTAATATCATACTGTGTTCCCTGCTCTGCATTAAGCCGGGCTGCTGTATATGTGCCAAAGGGAAGCAGCATTTCGTAAAAACGACTTTCTTTCTGGCTCAGTAAAGCTTCGGTGGCACTTTTGGCCCTGTTGAGGTATCGCTTATCACCGAATTTCTGGTATGCCGAATACAAAACCCAGGCATGACCACCAGCAACGTCCTGCTGCAACGGTATGTTGTTAACCATGCCTTTCATATGGCCATAATCAAAGTACGAAAAGTTGTAGTTTCCATTCAGCACTGAGTCGGCTTTGCAGAATTGCTCCGCGATGGAACGCAGAATATTATCGGTATTTTTAACAGCGGGAAACAGGTCGGCTACACCGTAAAACAAAACATTTGGATACACATCGTACCACCAGTCGCGTCCGTACCCACCACCGGCCATGGCCACTTCCGGGTTGGTGTTATTCATAACGATATTCCACTTGGTATCACTGTTAAAATAGTTTTGGGCCATCTTCACAAAATTGTACCCGTGCTGGTTGGTTTTATCAATTCCAACAAGTCCTGCACTTATCAGCGAATTGAGGGAGGTTAGCGCCTCATGAAATTCTCCTTTATTATTTTTCGGACCCTGCCGCACATCTCCAATTACGGTATAAAGCCCATAAGTAACCTGGTCGATATTCCGTCGGGAACTGTCGAGCCAGATAAGGGGGCCATAGGCTGATTTATTATTAAAATCAAAAGCAATGCTGTCGTAATCCAGCGTCTTTTGTCTCCAGTCGATGATCTTAAGTGGCTGCGGAATTGCAGGCATCTGATCAATCCGGGGCAGCGAAGTTTGCTCTACAGGCTGACCGGTTTGCGTCCTGCAGGAATAAATCCCCGGAAGTAAAATCAGCAAACCGAATATTAGATTTAACTTATTCATTTTCGTTGGTATATGAATTTTTCATAATATTTTTTGCCAATGGAATTGAAAGCATTTGCAACAGGGCAACTATGATCAGTGAGTAACGCAGGGCAAAGGTTTCGGAAACAGAGAATGCAAGGAAAATAAATAATCCTAACCCGGCAACCCTGCCGGCATACAGGCCGAACTCATGGTTAAGGATATATGCATAACTGTTCCTGTTTTCGCGTTTGCTAACCACATCAATAACCTTCATCATGATGGGGTAGTATGCCAGGTCGTGCAACGGCTGGAAGAACACTTTACAAAGTACAAATACCATTACACCGATCATGGATAGTTCAATGCCATTTACAATGGTTCCGATGAGGAACAAGCTGATGCCGAATCCAAAAATCAGGATCCTGTGTTTAGGCTTGGCGAAACGACCCAGTATATAAATGAGGATAGCCGTAAGCCCGCCGCTGATACCCTGTATGAGGCCTAATGAGCCTTCTTTGCCCACATATTTCATGATAAGCATGGCTGGCGCTGTAACCAGGAATCCCTGAACAAGTCCTTTGAGCATTGCCAGCAAAATTTGTTTATTCCACAGCCGGTCGAAACGGAAATACAGGAAGTCTTTCTGAACCGGGTTTTCAAACTTACCGCGGGCCAGCGAAAAACATGCCAGTATTGTAACTGCAAACACCAACAGTGTAACTACCCGGTATCCTTTGTAGATATTAAATACGATCCCGAAAATTTCCATCCCGTCGATGGAGGCCAGCAACGCGCCTATAGCCAGCGGGACGGTAATATTTGCAATGGTAAAAAAGAAGGATTCGAGCCCGAAAAAATAATTTCGGTTTTCGTCTTTGGTTGTGTTCAGGGCCATCAGGTAGCGATTGGTCCAGAAAAAACCGGATGCAGCCCCTATCAGCGTGCCTGAAACTACCAGGCCAAACAGGGTTATATCTTTTACGAACATCATACCAACCATCGACAATCCGCTGAGCAGGATCCCAAAACTGTACAGGTGTGCAACCTTGAAATGTTTGAGTAAAAAACCGTTGGTAAGCGAGGTAATTATAATGCCGGTGTACATAGCTACCTGGAAAATGGCCACATAGCTGGTATCAGCAAAATAGCGCATAATATAGGCAGCCATAAATATTTCGACTACCGGCAGTACCAAGGCATACAGCATGTTGGTAATGAGCAGTACGCGCATATTATGCGGCATCGAGAGGAAAAAACGGAATTCGGTGGAGAGCTTTTTAATCATCGTCTTATTATGAAAGTAAGGTTGAAAGTATTTCGGATATCGACAGCCTGGCGCCGCAGATTACTTCGTCACTCGCACCATAATACATGTATATATCGTCACCTTTCACATAATGGCCATTTGTAAATACCACGTTTCCGAAAAAACCTGTTTGCTCATAGGGTTGTATGGGTTCCATAATAGGTTCGGTGCTGCGGGCAAGTACTTTAGTCGGATCGTTGATGTCGAGCAGCAGGGCTCCAAGGCAGTACCTGTGTTCCTTATTGGCGCCGTGATAAATTTCGAGCCAGCCTTTTTCGGTGCGTATGGGGGCAGCCCCGGCACCTACCCGGGCTGAATCCCACATCCCGGGCCTGACAGTGGCAATACATTTATGCTTTCCCCAATGTACCAAATCAGGCGACTGGGCAATCCATATATAGTTTCCACCAAGCTCGGGGCTGCTTGGACGATGCAGCGCATAGTATGTATCGTTGATTTTTTCATCAAAAAGAGCACAATCTTTATTGTGTGGAGAGAAAATCATTCCTTCGCGAGTGAAGTTTTTCCAGTCGGTGGTTCTGATCAGGCCAACGCCAACACCAAATTCCGATACTTCAGTAAACGAGAGGCAGAATTCATCTTTCATGCTTGCCACCCGGCAATCCTCAATGCCGAAAGTTTCCAGTTCGCCTTTGCCAAAAATGGGCGCATACCCCTGCGGTTCGTAAAAATTTATGCCGTCGTCGCTGCAAACAAGTCGCAGGTACGAAAGCGTGGTGAGGTAATCCTTCTTTTTATAATTAATAACCCTTGGGTCGCTTGTATCCAGGTCAGGGTCGTTTTTATCGAAACTCAGGATTTCAATGTTGCCATTACTATTATAAATAGGGAAGCTTATTTTATCTGCAATTTGTTTGGGGCGTTCAGCAACGCGCAGCAGCAACCATGTTTTGCCTTCGAACTGAAATACACCCGGGTTCAGCAGGCATAGTATTTCCATACCTTCGATACCCGGTTTCAGATCCGATGGCCGAAGAAGTGGATTTTGTGAAAAACGTTTTGCGATATCCATGTTTATTTATTTGGGAGTCTCAAAAGTACATCTGATACCGGAAAAGGTGTGTCCGCCCTGTTCCCGATCTTGTCCGGTATAGTGTAAAATAGGTAAATGCATTACAAAAACAGTGTTTTACAGGTAAAATATAATGTTCGTTTATACACCCTGAGGAATAAATGAAACCAATAACAACAAATAGAATATAGAAAGTATTCTGCAGGTTGAAAAAGTATTGCCTGGCATCCCGGGATTTTGTAAACCGGGATCTTTCATGAATAACCTGAGCAGGAGTTGAAGTCGGATTTTATTCGGGAAATATGTGTGTGGATGGGCCGGGCTTTATTGTATGTAAGCTGTTTCTGGATCAGCTTTTACGTTCCGGTGCCGTATGCCAAAGGATATACTAAGTCATTAATTTTTCGGAATATTGCTTCTGAAGACGGATGGCGAGCACCCATAGGATTTGTTGAATAATTCGTAGAAGTGGGTTCGGCTTACAAATCCGGTCTGATCAATAATTTCGCTAACAGTCATACTTGTTGATTTAAGGAGGATGGCAGCTTTATACAACCTGCGTTGATTAATCAGGCTGTGCGGGGTTGTTCCCAGCAGTGATTTGGTTTTGTTATACAGCGACGACTTGCTGATGGCAAGTTTATCACAAAGCTTTTCGGATGAAAATGTTTCGTCGTCGATATTTTCATCAATACAATTGATCATTTTTTGAAAGAAAGGGTCTGTGATATCCTGAACCATTGCCGGGTTATCGTCCGGATGCCCGAATCGGTTTCGCATAATTTCGCGCGAACGCAACAGCTTTTCAATCCGCACTTTCAAATGCTGGGGGTGAAACGGTTTTGGTATATACGAGTCGGCACCGGCCCTCAAACCGCTGATGCGGTCTTCTATTTCGGCTTTGGCGGTAAGCAGGATCAACGGCAGGTGGCTGGTGTCGAAGTTTTCGCGCAATTTGCCGCAGAGATCAATGCCATCCATTTCGGGCATCATAACATCCGAAACAATAAGGTCGGGCATATGGGTTATGGTTTTTTCAAATGCTTCAACCCCGTTTTCGGCAAACATGATGTTATAATCGGCCTGGAGAAAATCGCGCAGCAATGCCAATATCTCCGGATCGTCATCAACCAGCAGGATCAATGGCTTACTGGCTGAAAGCGTTACATTATCTTCAATTCTATCGGGTGTGGTTTCATTGATGAAACTCGTTTCGCCGGGTTCGTCAACCGGTTCGTTTACCAGTACTTCGGGGTTTATGGTATGTACATCGAGGAAAACGCAGGTAAATGTTGTGCCTTCACCTGGTCTACTTTTAAAATCTATTGAGCCTTTGAGCAATTCAATTAGTCCTTTTGTTACGGCCAGCCCAAGTCCTGTTGAGCGATATCCGGGGAAACTTCCTTTTTTTCGTGCCGAAGATATCCCGAAAGGCTCAAAAACTTTCTCAAAATATTCAGGTTTTATGCCGACTCCATTATCCTCTACCTCAACCACGAGTTTCGAATCAACGAGTTGTACGGTGATTTTTACAATTCCTCCCGGTTTATTGTATTTTATGGCGTTCGAAACCAGGTTGGTAACAATACGCTGAAGCTTATCAGCATCTGTTTTAAATACAATTTCCGGATCGGGTGTAATAAACTCGCATTTGATTTGCCTTTGTTGTGCAAGTAGTTCGAAATCAGATACTACTTCCCGTACAAGCTCTACCGGTTTTGTAAGTTGAATATTGAGGGGCTCTTTACCTTTTTCCAGTTTACGAAACTGCATGATCTCGAGCACAAGTTTCTGCAATTTCATGCTGTTGTTGAATACTTTTAACAGGCGTGGATTTTCAGCTGTATTCCGCGAGTCTTCGAGTAAGGCATGTATATGCGAAGTAATTAAGGTAAGTGGCGTACGCAACTCATGGGCTACGTTTGTAAAAAACTCAATTTTGTAGCTCTGTAACTCTGCTTCCTTCTGTTTCTGAAATTCCTGCAGGGCAGCGGCTTTCTTCCTGGCATCGCGTTTGCGGTAGGTAGAAAAAATAATTACCTGTATCAAAATTGCCAAAAGTATATAGCCTGCAAAAGCCCAGCCTGTTTTCCAGAAAGGGGGTTTGATGGTAATTTCTATTTCCTTGTAGTTTTCTGACCAGATTCCGTTCTCATCGCTCACCCGGATCTGTAGCAGGTATTTGCCAGGCTCAAGATTCGAGAAGCTGATGGGCTGGTTCGGCGGATTTATAATCCAGTCGTCCAAAAAGTTCTTCAGGCGGTACGAGATCCTGTGTCGCTCCTGCCCCCAGAAAGCAAGCGCCGATACTTCGAACGACAGTGAATTCTGGTCGTAATTCAGCTTAAGGCTTTTCTGGTGATTGATACGGTTAGCCAGTATGCTTTCATATCCAGGTTCAACAAGCTGATTCCTGACAAATAACTGGTTTATGGCAATGGGAGGGAAAGAAGATGAAAATTTTATTGCATCTGTTTGAATTATGTCCAGCCCCATGGTTCCCCCGATAAAAAGCATGTTCGCTTTGTAGTCGAAAAACGATGCGCCATCGCTATACTCGTAGTTCACCAACCCGTCGTTTGTATTAAAACTCCGCACATTTGTCCGGGTGTGGTCAATCATCGAAAGCCCCTGGTTGGTTGTAAGCCACAAATTGCCCTTTTTATCGAACTGCAGGGCATGGATACTTGTATTGGTGAGTGCTGATTGAATTGTAAAACCCTGTACTTTTACCGAGTCGGGCGAAACAGGGACCAAACTAAAAATTCCGTTGCTGGAACCGACCCAAATGCGATCCATAAAATTAGCCGACAGGGAAAGGATATCGTCGTTGGGAATAATGCCCGGGTGTGTATGGGTAGTATACTGACCAATCACCCGCTTGGTGATCGTATTATAGCGGTATACGCCTAATCCCCTGGTTCCAATCCAGATTATCCCTGGTTTTTCTTCGGCCAGCGCGTAAACGATCTGTTTTTGCTGTGCCCTGGTATTTGCACTTTTATCGAGTAGAATCTGTTCGCAGTTTACAGGGGTTGATGCTTTTGATTTGTCGAATTCAACCATAATCACCCCATATCCGCTGGTACCTAAATATATTTTCTGGTCACTGTCTTCGAGGATGCGGTATACCGAGGCAAAATTCAATTCATGAGGAATTTTAAAATCGCGAGGGAAATTTCGTATCACCTTGTAATCCGGCGAAACAATATCGATGCCTTTACCATCGGTTCCAACTAAAATAGAACCATCGCTTAGCTCATGGAATGACAGCACTGAATTGTTGCTCAACCCGTTTTTTACCGAAATGCCCCTGAGATGTTTCCCGTTTGAATCAAAAATATCAATCCCGCCCCCTTTGGTACCCACTAAAATATCCCTTTTATTGTTTACAAGTATGCAACGTACAATGGGGTAGGCTAATCGGTCGGACGAAAAACTCTTATTTGGAAATTCATTCAGTTTCAGATTATAAACTCCGTTGCCATCCGTCCCAATCCAAAGCACATCATTATCAGATTCAAAAATACTGAGTATACGCGTTGTAATGGTTTTGTCGCTGAGCAGGTTCGATAAGGGGCTCAGTACTTCAAATTTTCGGGTTGTAAGGTTAAAACTGTAAATCCTGCCTTTGTCGGTTCCTACCCAAAGTTTTTCCTTTTCCCGGGCAACAGATATTGATGAAATGATATCATCAGGAATTTTGAGTTGTTGTATTTCCCGAGTTTCAAGATTAACCAGCAGGGCTGCGCCTGTTCTCTGTGTAATTAAAAGATATGGCTGGCCGTTGATGGTGGCCGAAAATGAGGATGAAAGTGCACCTGTTATCGGAAGTTGAAGCATCTCCGTAAGGCGGGCACCTGAAATGAGGTATAGTTTTCCGCCCGATGAGATACAATATGTTTTGTTGCCGGCAATATGAATTCGTTTAATGCTAAGCGACAGGGGATTGGAAACCTGGTCAAAAGTTATTTTCCTGAATTGTTTTCCGGCAGGATCGTAACGAAAAATGCCTTTGCCATACACAGAAACCATGGTTCCATAAGTGTCGGAATGGCAAACAGCTATATCATTCTCATAGTTTATTTGTTCCGATTCACTGGTAAAATAGGATGAAAACCGGCCATGGATATTATCATATAATCCAACACCCTTATTTGTAAGCATCCATATCGGTCCATGGGCAGTGGGAAAAAGTTCCCTGATCACATGGTTATGGATGGAATTGGAATTACTGCCAGGCAGGAACGTCACAATGTGGTTTCCGTCGTATCGGTTCAGTCCATTCCAGGTCCCGAACCACATATAGCCCTCCGAATCTTTTATGATCGTATTAACCGCCCCGTTCGACAAGCCTTCGCGCCTGGATATTGAATGTACATTTGTTCTGTATTCGGCCCTGAGCTGTATACAAAACAACATCATTATTCCAAGAGCTACAATAATTCTGCACTTTGGGAATATCATATCAAGTAAAAGAAACCGGTTGAAATACCTGTATTTATACACAAAACGAATGGCTATTATTACTTGTCCACACTTAAAAAGGAATATGCAAGTTGATGAACATCATGTAACAGAATCTGTTAAATGATAACATTCCATTGCAGTGGAACTGGTTTTAACCTTTCAAAATTAATGTATATTTGGGAATAAACTTCAACACCTTCCAATGAACTATCCAAAAAAAGTTACCATAGGCGATATCACTGTGCGTGATGGTTTTCAGCACGAGGAAAAATTTATTCCTACCGAGGCAAAACTCTGGCTTGCCGAGCAGTTGATACTGGCTGGTTTTAAACATGTGGAAGTTACCAACCTGGGGAACCCGAAGGGGATGCCGCAGTTTAAAGATTCAGATGAGCTACTGAAAAGGATACGGTCGAGCAAGGTTGTGGGACACTTGTTGCCAGGCGTTAACCTTACCGCGGTTACTATCCGCGAAAAAGCCATTGAGCGCGCCATACAAGCCCGGCAGGAAGGCTGGGGGCCCGACCGCATACTGCTGATGGTTTCGACCAGTGAGTCGCACCATATGAAAAACTCGGGATTATCGCTGGCCGATTACTGGAAAATGGCTGAAGAATGGATACCCAAAGCCAAAGCTGCCGGGCTGAAGGTAAACGGAACCGTGAGCACCATCTGGGGTTGCCCCATCGAGGGACCTACCAAAATGGAAAAGGCGGTTGAATTTGCCCAGCGCTGGTTCGATATCGGCGCCAGTGATGTGGAACATGCCGATCACGATGGCTCTGCCTCGCCCGACCGGGTTTACAGGTACTACTCCATGCTGATGGATAAAATCGGAAGGCCCGAAAAACAAATCGTGCATTTTCATACCACCCGGGGCTGGGGTCTTGCCAATGTGCTTGCCGCACTGCAGGCCGGCATGACTAATTACGAATCGACCATGGGTGGCATTGGCGGACAACCGGCCAATTTTGTGGATGGCGTTCCCGTGGCCGGAACAGGAGCCTATTATTATGCCGATCCGGGTATTACCGGGCTGGTGCAGACTGAAGACCTGGTGGTTATGCTTGATGAAATGGGTATTGAAACCAATCTTGATGTTGATAAAGTTTTGCAGATAGGGGCAATGGTCGAACGTATTGTCGGCCGCAGGCTCCGTTCCGAATGCTTACGCACCGGGCGTATTCCCAAAACGTTAACAGGAAGGGGGTAGTTTGGAAAGTTAGGCGAGAGGGACAAGCGAGGGGCGATGGACGAGAGAATTGTGGATTGTGGATTTCGGATTTCGGATTGTCTGGTCCTGAAATAGGTTTGCAGAAAATGTAAACTAAAAAAACTGGATTATGCCTTCATAATGATGTATTTTCTCCGGCTCTCCCCAACATATAGTCTTTCCCGGAAGCCCCGTGAAACCCGTCTACTTCCAGGCACCTAGCAGCAGGCCTACAATGGTAAATCCAACCACGTTGTACCCGGCATGAATAAGCATATAGCGTGTGCTGCGGAATTCGTACTGCCCTGTAACGAAAATGGCCATGGCTACCCAACCGAAACCGGTAAAGAAACCATACATAGCCCCTTCGGTAGCGCCAATTTTCGGATCGTTGAGGAACAAGGCCAGGTTCAACACCATCACGAAAGTGAACAGGAGCGTAAGACCCATAATTTTGGGCATATTGGCCTTTGCAGTTGTTTCTTTCGGGATACCGGCTTCTTTCATCCATAGTTTGCCAAAAACCATGGGATTATACCACAATGCACCCAATGCAAAGAAAATGAGGGTCGACAACAAAACAGCCAGCCAGTTAAGTGTTGAAAAATCCATATTTATATTCTATTATGTTATGTACAATGTTGATTAACTGTACTTAACAATGTATATAAAGTTTTGTTTACTTCCATGGAATACTATGATACCTGCCGATATTTTCAGCATTTACAAATGGCAGTACAAGAAGAAATAATCCTGGTAACTCAATTTTTGGTTGTAAAACACGGTAGCAAATGATAGAAAATGAATTTACCTGAAAAACAAAATCCAACCCAGTATTACTGCGTTGGAATGCAAAGATTTGGTATAAGAAAGCATTACCCGATAATAATGGTGCCGAGCCAGGCCCATGCCACCAGCAACACTGCAGTGCCAATAATATGGTATGGTCTGACCATAAATTGTGTTGAGGTTTCTTCCGATAAGATCTCCGAGTAATGTTCAGTATAAAGGATGTCAGTGTTTTTCATCTCTCAGTGTTTTTATTAACGCCGTATACTGTTTATAACCACGGAGAGAAAAAGTAATATGGATTTACCGGAAAAATTTTGAGTCGTGGCAACTTACCCGGAAGATGATACTAATTAACTATAAAAACACAGGCCTAAAACACAGACGCACATAATTTTATGCACAATTTTATTCACAATATTCCACCTGGTAAACCTTGACGAAGAACAAGGCATGTATTAACTTTTATGCAAGATGCATGTCCCTGGTTTGTGATTTTTTGGTTTTTATCTGCTCAATCATGCGATAGCCCGGAAGCCATGGGTCAGGATAATTTTTATAACTTAGCCGGAAAATTCGTATTCCGTCTATGCCGAGTATTTTCAGCCGCAATTCTGTATCGTCCGAAAACCTTAAAAGGAAAAAGGCTGAAAAAAAGCGTAGGCTTGAGCGTGAGCGGGCCTGGCGTAAAAAACAACGCCGCGAAGCCTGGCAAAGTTTTATCAAACGCATCAATAACTTCCTTGCACATCCATTTGGTAAACCGCGTTCGCCGCATTACAAGCGCCAGCGTGAGCTGGAAAAGAAGGACCGCCAGCGGATACGTGCCGAGAAAAAACGAATTCGTGCCAGGGAACGATCGTGGAAGCGGCGACAACGTGCCGAAGCCTGGAGGTCGTTCCGGAAAGGGCTTGTACGGTTCTTGTCGAATCCTTTTGCCAAACGACAGCTTACCGAAGCACAGCGCGAACGCAGGCGCATGAAGGCTTATGAACGACACGAGCGTAAACATGAAAGACAGAAATGGTGGGCCGACTTCAGGAAGAACCCATGGCGTACCGTTTTCCCCCGTCGCCAGCCAGGGTTAAAGGGTGGAGGTTTTAAGCTTTCGAAAAGAGAACGCCGCGAACTGGCCAGGCAAAACCGCCGTAAGTTCCGCGAGAATTTATATGCTGCCGTCACCACACCTGAGTTGCGCAAAAAATTCGGGTTTGCCTACCTGCATTCAACAGCTTACCTGATACTGGCATTTATGCTTATTTATGTGCTTTACCAGGTGATCACCATCCTGGTAGCATCATCGTATCACATCCCTATCGAATGGTATTATTACCGGCTTAAATTCCCGCTTTACACCTACTCGCCCTTATATACCCGCGAAGCGCTGGTAGTAATTTTTGCCATGGGACCTATACTGTCGCTGATGCTGGCATTTGTATTCCTGAAATTGTTTTTTACCGAAAACGTCATCCTGAAACGCTTCCAGCTTTTTTATCTATGGGGCTTTATCTGTGGTGCCAATATGTTTTTCGGGGCTTATATCGCCGGATTTATTACCCGCACCGAGTTTATTTATACTTCCGAGTGGCTTTTTATGAGCCGTATGTTCGACAGCGAGGAAATTGTATTCACTATTATTTCCCTGGTCATGATGCTGGTTATTGGTCGTATCGTGACGCCTTTGTTTATGTTTTCTTCAGGTTCGGTAACGCTGGTGAAGCCGGGCTTCAGGTTGTTTTTTATGCTTAGCCGGGTGGTTTTCCCATGGCTTACCGCGGTTCTTGTTTTATTCCTGATCACCTTGCCCGAGTACTATTTTCCGCTTATACTCAAAACCCTGACACCCGGGCTGATCGTGATTCCCACCTTGTTTATGTTTAATGCGGTTCAGTTCGAAAATATCCACCAGTCTGGTATAATACAGCGCAATTACTTCAGGTGGAGCGTAGTTATAGTGGCCGTTGCAGTCCTGTTTTTCTACCGGGTGCTGCTTACTTTCGGGTTAAAAGTTATGTAAGGCTTTGCCGCAACTCACCCCCCGGCCCCCTCTCTTCATGAAGAGAGGGGGTG
>CALCJE010000182.1 GCA_937965665.1 uncultured Bacteroidales bacterium | reverse complement strand
GACCACCGAGATCTACACTCTTTCCCTACACGACGCTCTTCCGATCTAATAGCGACCATTGTTTCGACAAAAGTTCTTACTCCCCAGCAAGCCGTGTTGTGGGCAGCATTTTTCAATTTTCTGGCATATGCCATTTTCGAATTGAAGATAGCAGATACAATTGCAAAAGTGGTTGACACTAACGCTATTACCCTTCAGGTAATTTTAGCCGGGATTATAGCAGCAATCTTCTGGAATCTATTAACCTGGTACCTTGGAATTCCTTCCAGCTCATCGCATACACTTGTAGGTGGTTTTGCCGGTGCAGCAATTGCCCACGCAGGCTGGGGTGTAGTTCACTCAGAAAAAATAATCAAAATCGCATCATTTATCTTCCTGGCTCCCATTTTAGGGATGGTAATCTCTTATTTTATTGCAGTTTTGCTGCTAAATCTTTTTCAAAAAGCAAACCCGTATATTCTTGAGAAATATTTCAAGCAACTGCAGCTCCTATCATCAGCATTATTCAGCCTGGGGCACGGAGGAAACGATGCTCAAAAAGTAATGGGTATCATTGCAGCTACACTTATGGTGTATTTTAATGGTGTTGATCCTGCAAGTATACCCGACTGGGCTCAGATTACGCTTGTAAACGGGAAAATTCATACCATTCCTCACTGGGTAGTTTTTGGCTGTTATACCGCAATTGGAATCGGCACGCTATCGGGTGGCTGGAGAATTGTTAAAACTATGGGAAGTAAGATCACAAAACTTACCCCTTTCGAAGGTGTAACAGCCGAAACAGCTGGCGCATTGCTTCTTTTTGGTACAGATGCTTTTGGTATACCAGTTAGTACAACACATACCATTACAGGAGCTATAATGGGTACCGGGTTAACAAAGCGTGTGACTGCCGTTCGCTGGGGTGTTACAATAAATCTGCTTTATGCATGGATTTTAACCATACCGGTTTCGATGTTTATTGCAGCTCTGGTTTACTACCTGTTCAAATTACTTGGCTGGAGTTAACATGGTTGTTTGCTTCTGATAAATAAAACTCAGGCCACCAAATTATCTTTCCCCAAAAATTCCTGAGCCAATTCGCAGAATTGTACTTCCTTCTTCAACTGCAAGTTGATAGTCATTGGTCATACCCATTGAAATTTCTCTGAAACCAGGGCTTGCACTGAAATAGGTTTTCCTGAGATAATCATAGGTTTTATAGAGTGTCCTGAACTCTGACTGTATCTTTTTCAAATCAGAAGTGTACGTCGCAATGCCCATCACTCCTTTAATCTCAACATTATTAAACTGGTATATCAATTCATTATCAAGCATAGCACAGGCTTCATCCACTGAGAACCCGAACTTTGAATCTTCTTCTGCAATATGAAATTGAAGAAGGCAGGGAATAACCCTGTTTTTTTTCGCGGCTTCGGAGTTAATTTCATTCAATAGCTTTAAACTGTCAACACTCTGAATCATGCCGATATAAGGGACAACAAACTTAACCTTATTCGTTTGCAGGTGGCCAATTAAATGCCATTCAATATCGTTGGGTAAAACAACATGCTTTGATTCTAATTCCTGCACCCGGTTTTCGCCAAATATTTTGTGACCCGATTTCAGATACAAATCTTCAATCATGGTTGCAGGCTTTGTTTTTGAAACAGCTACAACTTTAATATCTGAAGGTATTTTTGATCTTATTTCTTCTAATCTTTCGACAGGATTCATGACATTTCATTTAATTAATGCAAACCTACATGAAATCGCACATAATACAAAGCACCAGCGAAGCTTCCTCAACTATTGAAACTATATCATCAAACAATGCTTATTGGTATAAAATAACATTAAAATATTGATTGTATGACATTTAATGAAGAGACATGGAAAAGATTGATTGAGCTAATTTTCAGTAATTCAGCGTTATAGTTTTTGCTAAAAATTATTATACAAAAAATTTCATTTTTTTATCCGAAAACCATATTACTTTTTGCATTTTTTCGGATTAATATGTGAGTAGATTTGTAATCTTCAAGAATTTAAAGATTTAAAAGCATCATGGAATAAAAGTTTTGTGCAAATACTAATAAATCAGGTACATACTGTGGAGGCTAACTTAGTTTTTGGGGCATTAAGAAAGGTACTATACTGGGAATGTGGAGGTTTGGAATGAAAAATCTGAATGCATATTTTAAAAATAAACTGATCAATCCACAGAAATGGAGCTTGATAAGGATTTTATATGTTTATCCAATCGTTTTTTTCCTGGTTGGGTTAAGTACAATTATAGCTTATTATACATGGTTACAGATTAACAAGTACAACAAACAGGTTGAAAAACTAAAAGTCGAATTCCCCGAGAAACAACGAAATGAACTGAAATCAAAAGTTCTGTTTGTTAAAGATTATATTTTCTGGGTAAAGTCGCATCCGGATGAATTTATCGGGTTTCACCTGAACAGGAGGATAAAAGAAACGGAAGCAACCCTCCTCTCGTTACCTGATACGATACAATCTCTTCCTGATGCCATAATTGATTCGCTTGATCAACTGAACAAACAATCTGAAAACAAGATTATAATCCTGAATGGCAAAAACGAATTGCTTTATCCGGAACTTCTTTTTACTAGGAACAAAGGTGCTGATGCACTGAAAATACTTAACAATTCGTACAAAATTGAAGATTTTTCAAAAGTTGAAAATTTCATTTCTCAGTCATTAAAAAACGATACTAAAAAACCTACATCCTATCTATTCTTAAAATCGCTTTCTGGCCATCAATTAAAAGTTGGTGTCACATTCCAGTCCAATAAGGGGACAGATGTTTTAAAAGAAGAAATTCTGGATAGTCTTTCAAAAGTAAAGTATAGCAATAACGAATACATAATTATCAATACATTCGATGGTTACGCGTTATTATCGCGTGGAAAAAAACAGGTACCACCCATAAATATTTTTAAGTCAGGGGAAAGCAACTGGAAAGAAATTTTTAAAAAGCAGCTTGAATTTGCCAAGAGACCGGAAGGAGGCTATTACACTTATTTCTGGAGAAATCGCATTGATGAAGAACGCAGTGAGAAAACATCGTACTTTTCAGGGATACATGACTGGGGCTGGGTGATTGGCACCGGTTTTTTTTCGAATAATATAGATCCAATAATAGCAAAATTAAATTCGGAACTGTGGAAGGATATTATGAACAACCTTCTGCGATTTGCAATCTTCTTGATTATATTAAGTTTTCTGGCATACTTCACCATGCGGTATTATGCATTGAAAGCAAAATCGAATATTCTGCAATTCCTGCATTTTTTCAAACGTGCAGCCCAGGGTATGCAAATTATTGATGCAAGTAAACTCGCGTTTACCGAATTCGAAGTTTTAGCGCAGGCAGCAAACCAGATGATTCATGAAAGAGAGCGGATAAAATCAGTTCTTTCGGCTGAAAAGTCAAGGCTCAGGTACATGATTGATGCTATTCCTGATTTAATTTTCTTTAAGGATGTTGAAAGCCGCTTCCTGGGTTGCAATAAAGCTTTCGAAAAATATATCAATAAAAAGTCGGAGGAAATTATCGGGCTTTCCGAATTCGACTTGTTCAATAAAGCCGAAGCCAGCAGGTACCTTAAATCTGATAAAACCATCATGAGAACCCTGGCCCCGGAGAGAAGCACCAACTGGCTGGAACTATCACCCGGGCAGCGATGCCTGTTTTACACGCTCAAAACCCCTTATTTTGATTCAGAAAATAACCTGCTTGGCATTATCGGGATCAGCAGGGATATCACAGAAATGGAGGAAACCCGGCAACGCCTGATCCTGGCAAAGGAAAAAGCTGAAGAATCGGACAGGTTAAAAACTGCATTTTTAGCCAATATGAGTCACGAAATCAGGACTCCGATGAACGCAATTATTGGGTTTTCGGATCTGCTTGCAGAAGATGACCTTACAGCTGAAGACAAAAAAGACTTTATCTTGAAAATTAAAAACTCAGGGCGATCATTAATGGCACTTATTAATGATATAATTGATATTGCCAAGATTGAAGCCGGACAGCTAAAAGTAAGTGAATCAGCATGCGATATCAATTCCATTTTGATGGAAATACATGGAACATTTGAAGAGTTGAGGAATATTTCAGGGAAGAAAAGCATAAGTTTGAACCTGATTGTACCTGATAGTTCAGAAAAGCTCATCGTAGTAACTGATCCTATGCGTCTTCAGCAAATCATCACAAATCTGCTGAGTAACGCGCTTAAATTCACCGAATTCGGAAGCATAGACTTTGGATATAAGATTGATGGCGATTTCCTGTCATTTTTTGTTAAGGATACGGGTATCGGAATTTTGCGCAGTAAACAAAAACTCTTATTCCAGCGCTTCAGCCAATTAGATCCCAGTACTACCCGGAAGTATGGTGGCACAGGACTAGGGCTTGCAATTTCAAAAAATCTCGTCGACCTGCTTGGTGGAAATATTGGAATGGAATCAAATCCAGGAAAAGGCTCATTATTTTATTTCAATATTCCTTACAAGCCTGCAAAAAAACAGCCGGTGAAAGAATCGAAAACCGATTTTCAGTTTGTTAACTGGTCGGGTAAAACAATTCTTATAGCCGAAGACATGATACAGAATTACCTGCTCATGGAGGCATTGCTCAAAAGAAGCGCGGTTAGGCTTTTGCATGCGGCTAACGGGCAGATAGCAGTTGATATCGTGAGGGCTGAGCCAAACATTGATTTGATATTGATGGATATTCAGCTGCCGATTAAAACAGGATACGAAGCCATGAGAGAAATACTGGAGATCAGGCCCGATATCCCGGTAATGAGTTATACTGCTTTTGCATTGCCTCATGAACGTGAAAAAAGCCTGACAGCCGGTTTTGTTGACTTTATTCCAAAGCCAATAAAAGCAGAAACCCTGATCCCCCTTCTGGATAAATATCTGGGGAACCAGGGCTAAAGTGTTAATTTTCCGGTAAGTTTACTGCTAGTCAAGCAAATGCACCACCAGGCCACTACGTAATTTTGGTTCGAACCATGTAGTTTTCGGAGGCATAATATTTCCGGTATCTGCTATATCAATAAGTTGTTTCATCGAAACAGGATAAAGTGCAAAGGCAGCTTTCATTTCACCGCTGTCGACTCTCCTTTTCAGTTCTCCAAGCCCACGAATGCCTCCCACAAAATCAACCCGGGTTGATGTACGCAGATCCTTAATATCAAGGATTTGATCGAGAACAAGATTGGAAAGGATTGTTACATCGAGCACGCCAATTGGATCCTGGTCATTATATGTACCTTCTTTCGCGGTAAGTGAATACCAGTTACCATCAATGTACATCCCAAAATTGTGCAGGAATGCAGGTTTATAAATTTCAGCCCCTTTATTTTCAACAGTAAAAACCTCACCCAGTTTCAATAGGAGTCCGTCTTTCGAAAGGCCGTTCAAATCTTTTACAACCCGATTGTAATCAATAATCTTGAGCTGGTTATCAGGAAATAAAACTGACATGAAGAAATTGTATTCTTCGGTTCCTGTATGATTTGGATTATTTTTCCTTTTTTCCAAGCCAACTAAGGCTGCTGCAGCAGTGCGATGATGCCCGTCGGCTACATAAAGACTTGGAATTTCCTTATCAAAAATTTCAATTATTCTTTTTATGGTTACCTTGTCGTCGATGGTCCAGAAATGATGGCCAAAACCTTCATCAGCCACAAAGTCGTACACCGGACTATTTTCAGAAACAATTTTAGTAACTATTTGATCGATTTCCTGATGAGCGGGATATGAAAAGAAGACAGGTTCAACATTGGCATTTGTTATCCGAACATGAATCATCCGGTCTTCTTCTTTATCTTTCCGGGTCAGTTCATGTTTTTTTATCCTGTTTTCGAAATAATCTTCGATACTTGTGCAACCAACTATTCCGTATTGGGTACGGCCATCCATAGTTTGGGCATAGATATAAAGCTTTTCCTCATTATCCTGGATGAGCCAGTTATTTTTCCTGAAAGCGGCAAAATTTTCAACCACTTTATCATATACTTCCTGACTGTGGACATCTACATCCTGTGGCAGATCGATTTCTGCTTTTGTTACCCGGAGAAGAGAATATGGATTATTCATTGCCTCTGTACGTGCTTCCTCTGAATTGAGCACGTCATAAGGTCGTGATGCTAATTGTTTTACAATTTCTACGGGTGGCCGTAAACCTTTAAATGCTTTAAGAATTGCCATTGTTTTTGATTTTTGTCCAAAAAATAATTTCTACCTGAAAGGCGGCACAAAATAATGGAATAGAATTGAATGATACAATAAAAAAATGAAATAAATACAAAGACGGACAAATCGTTTGTATGGCAGGAAAAATCATGATTCAAAATCGATCAGTCAATCATCATCATTGTCAACAATGCCGGCTGACCGCTGCAAAGATCCGATCAACGCGCCGAGCATTTTTGTCATTTCCATGAGCTGGTTACGTGAATCATCCAGGTCTTCAGGGCTGAAGAATTTTTGTTTTGAAGCCATGGCACTATGAACAACACATTCACGAACAGAGCTTTTTGCCATTTTGAGATAATGGATAAACTGAGCCTTGTTACGCGCAGAACCTTCAGCAATGTGCAATGCTATTGCCTGGGCCGATGTATAAAAATTGGTAGCAAGTGAGATTGAGCCTGATTCAGGAAATTTGTTTACTTTTTTATAAACCCAATCAATATAGTCCAGAGCTTTGAGGTATATACGTAAGTCCTCGAAACGAAAAAAAGTAGCAGCTTTGTCAAGTTCAGTTTCCATTAGTTTGTGGTTTTTGGTTTTGAAACTATACTATTATCAAAATAATATACGTACAACTTCTGAAATTTTCAGCTAATATACAACCAAATAAACACAAAAACAAGAAAGTTGTTTGAGTATTGGTTTCTTTTTTCTCTTCAAACTCTTACTGGGTAAAATTCTGAAAATAAAAAGGAACCGGTATCAAACAACTTTCTTGTAATGCTATGATATTGGTGCCGTTAAGCCAATTTCGCTATTTATTAACCTGGAAGGTGGTATCGTTATTTGTGAAAAAAGCTACAATTTGCCTGGCTGCTGCCAATCCTGCATTATTATTTGCTTCCGATGTTTGCGCTCCGATTTTTTTTGGAGTAAAAAAGAACCGGCCCGAGTATTTTTCGGCTATAAATCCTTTACAATCAGGCTCCACATCCGAAACATATTTAAAATCAGCCCTTTCTGCGAACATCATCAACAACCCTTCTTCATCAACAACCTCTTTGCGAGCGGTGTTAACCAGGGTTGCACCTTTAGGCATGAGTGACAGCAGGTCGAAATTTATTGATTTTTTAGTTTGCGCAGTAGCAGGCATATGAAGAGAAATGTACTGGCAATTTTTGTACAAATCTTCTACCTTATCGCAGTACTGAATACCTTCGGCTTCTATAGTTTTTTTATCAACAAAAGGATCAAAGGCATAAATTTCCATCCCGAAGCCTTTAGCAATGGTAGCAACGGCTTTGCTTACATATCCAAAAGCATGCAATCCGAGTTTCTTTCCCCTGAGTTCGGAACCGGAAGTGCCGTTAAAATTATTGCGGGCAGCAAAAATCATCATCCCTATGGCCAATTCGGCAACAGCATTTGAATTCTGACCCGGTGTATTCATGGCGACAACGCCTTTTGCCTTGGCTGATGCCAGGTCAATGTTATCGTACCCTGCTCCTGCCCTGACTACGATTTTCAGTTTATGGGCAGCTTCGAGCACTTCGTTGTCAACAATATCGCTTCTGATAATGATTGCGTCAACATCAGGAACAACACTGAGAAGCTCTTTTTTCTGAGTATAGTTTTCGAGCAATTCCATGTTGTAGCCAGCCCCTTCAACTATTTTTTTTATGCCATCCACTGCATTTTTAGCAAATGGTTTTTCGGTGGCAACCAATATTTTTTTCATCTTGAACAGATTGAAATTATTTGATTTTTACAAGTTTAGCTATTTGCTTTTTCAAATTCGCGCATACAGTCGATCAGTGCCTGAACACTTTCAACAGGCAAGGCATTGTAAGTCGAAGCCCTGAATCCACCAACCGAGCGGTGTCCTTTAATGCCAACCATTCCTTTTGATTTGGCAAATTCCATGAAAGCATCTTCTTTGTCCTTATACTCTGCTTTCATAACAAAACAGATATTCATCAGTGAACGGGCGCTTTTTTCGGCAGTACCCTCAAACATAATGCTATTATCAATGGCATCGTAAAGCAGGTTGGCTTTGGCAATATCCATTTCTTCCATTTTCTTTACACCACCCATTTCTTTCACCCATTTCAATGTTTCTTTGAGTGTAAAAATGCTCACACAAGGAGGCGTATTGAACATAGAACCTTCTTTGATGTGGATGCGGTAATCGAGCATGGATGGTATAGCACGTTCAACTTTTCCAAGAATATCTTCACGGATAATTACGAATGTTACACCAGCAGGGCCAGCATTTTTTTGTGCCCCACCATAAATCATGGCGTATTTCGAAACGTCAATCGGCCGGCTCAGGATATCACTCGACATATCGGCAACCAATGGAACCGGGCTGTCAAAATCTTCCCTGATTTCGGTACCGTAGATGGTGTTGTTGGTTGTAATATGGAAGTAATCAGCATCAGCTGGGATTTCCCAACCTGTTGGGATATAATTAAAGTTTTTATCTGCTGAGGAGCCCACTACTGCAACCTCGCCAAAAAGCTTTGCTTCTTTTATTGCTTTTTTTGCCCAAACACCGGTTTCGAGGTAGGCAGCTTTTTTGTTCAGCAAATTGAACGGAACCATGCAAAATTGTAAACTGGCACCACCACCAAGGAAAAGCACCTGGTATCCTTCGGGAATATTAAGAACTTCCTTGAATAATGCAACTGCTTCGTCGATAATTGCCTGAAAATCCTTGCTGCGATGCGAGATTTCGAGCAGCGACATCCCGATGCCATTCAGATCGAGGATTGCTTTGGAAGTATTTTCGATGGCAATACGAGGAAGAATTGAAGGCCCTGCATTAAAATTGTGTTTTTTCATGTCGTTGTGGTGTTACATTAATATATTGGTTAACTGAACTTTACATAAATATAGTCCGGGTATTCTGTTTTATTTTACCCTGATCAGAATTTGGCACAAAGCTATAAAAATTATTACCGGACATCCAAAAAAAAACAAGAATTTGTTTGGACTACTTCAGGGGTAAATTCATACAATTTAATTTTTCAAAAATGCCTGTATGATTGAAACGGCAACTCTAAAAAACACTTCATCATCAGCGTTAAAACCTTGAAACCCGAAATGCTTAAAATTATGGATCAGGTCCCTAAAAACAGGCCCCTGGTTTCAACCGGAAACAGAAGAAAGAAGCTTTAACAAAAGGGAATTAAAAAAATTTATTTTTTCAGGGGAAGGTCACGGTTTACCACTTCAACATCCTCAACAAAGGACCAGAACTCATCACGAAAAACAAAACCATCATATGTATCACCTGCAGCAACGTAATACTTATAGAAACCTTTCATTGATGGATCCATGGGCACAAGCCTGTCCATAACAATCAGCCAGGTGTCATCTTTTTTAACCTTTTTACCTTTTTGAACCAAAATAGACTGGTAGTCGTATCGCAGGGTCATTGTGGCTTTTTCGGCATATTCCTTAACTACCCTGCTTTTCAGGCCGTGGTCTGTTTTAAACACGGGAAGACCGAATTGCAGGTTTCCAGGCTTATCTATTGTCATTATATCAATCAGCTTTCGGTTCGAGCCTGAAGTATATCCATCCCAACCAAGCAAGGTAAAGGCCTGTTGCCCCGAAATTTTCACGCTGATGAGCCCATAGTAAATTGCCCCATACCATTGATCTGCTGAAAGCTGTTTGTTTTCAAAACTATTAACTTCATCCTGCTTCGAACGCAGGGGAACCACACGCAGGCTATCCCCTGCCATCTGCACAAAACCAAAATACCTGTTTGAGCCATCTGCTAGCGGAATATTCCAAGTAAAAATACGCAAACTGCCACTTTCGTTGGCTACATGAGTTATCCCCTTAATTGAATCAAACGGGAATTTTAACAAATTCGGGTTTCTAAGAGTGGACTGGAACTTCCGGAAAAAGACCTCGTTTGCCGCAAGCTTGCCCGTATCCGATTTCTGTTTCCAGATTTGTGTGCTCAGCATGCTTAAAGAGTCCTGCACACCAACAGCAGGATTAACTGTTTGAGCAGATGCGAGATGCGACAGAAAAAATGCGAGGAAAAGGATTTTAAAAAAGCGGAGTTCAGATTTAACCATTGCTAAATAATCAGGCATAAAGCACAAAAGTAGGATTTTTAAGGTAATTTCGCAGAGGCAAAACAGGTAATAAAACGATTAAAAACATTTAATAGTATGAGCACATTCCAGGCACCTAAATCCTATATTAAGGCATTTGCCGAACTTGGTAATATCCTGCAATTGGCCGCTCAAAGCATAAGCAGAAACGGATTTGAGCTATCGGTTAAGTATCCTGATTTGCAGCAGTCGGTTCAGGCTGCCAGCCAGCACAACCCGTGGTTTACGCCAGCGTCAATAGCTATGGCATTCGATGCCTGGGGTCAGATTTTAACTGAAGAAAACATAAGTAACTGGCTGAATTCATACAGCATACACAGCGATGTGAAAGCAAAGAAGATTGCGGTAGTGATGGCTGGCAACATCCCGATAGTTGGATTTCACGATTTTATTTGTGTGCTTTTATCAGGCCATTACTTTATAGGGAAACTTTCGGGTAACGACAGAATTTTACTCCCGGCACTGGCAGAAATACTTTGCCAATCAGAGCCTGAATTCAGGGCAAAAATCCGGTTTACTGAAAATACGCTGAAGGATTTTGATGCCATTATTGCAACAGGGAGTAATAATACGGCCAGGTATTTTGAATACTATTTTGCCAAATATCCACATATTATCCGCAAAAACAGGAATGGGGTTGCCGTGCTTTCAGGTCAGGAAGATGAAAAAGCAATAAAAAGATTCGGCACAGACATCTGCGCCTATTTCGGATTGGGATGCCGGAACGTTTCAAAAGTTTTCATTCCTGCTGGATTTGCACCCGAAAAACTTTTCGAAGCCATAGAGCCATACAAAGTGAAACTGAATGATCATTTCAAATACATGAACAATTATAGTTATCAGCGGTCGATTTTGATGCTGAATCAAACACCTTATCTCGACAATGGAGTTTTTATTCTCACCGAATCGCAAAATTATGCTTCACCGATTGCTGTTTTGAACTACGAGTTTTATAATGATATAAATACCTTAAAAGAAAAACTGCAATACGACAGCGAAAACATACAATGTATTGCAACAGATGTATTTGAGGGTGACAAAACAGTAAAACCAGGCGACACTCAACGCCCGGGACTGGGCGATTATGCTGATGGAATCGACACCATGAAATTCCTGCTGGAGCTATAAATCAGAAACAGGATATGGATATTAACAAAATATTGTTAAATAAAATGTTCTGAATATTTGTTTGTGAGGAAAATATGTATAATTTTGCAGCCCTGAAATTTAAGCTGAAAGCATCATGAGAAAAGACATTCACCCAAAGGAATACCGCCTTGTAGTTTTTAAAGATATATCGAACGATTTCGCGTTTATCACCCGTTCGACTGTTAATACAAAAGAAACCACTACATGGGAAGATGGTAAAGAGTATCCTCTTGTAAAACTGGAAATTTCGAACACATCGCATCCTTTTTACACCGGCAAAATTAAATTGGTTGATACCACCGGCCGTGTTGATAAATTCCGTCAAAAAATGGAAAAATCAGCTCAATTAAAGACCAAAAATCAATAGTCTTTTATTGCCAAACGATATTAAAGCTATCCGTTAAAGGATGGCTTTTTTTTTGTCAACTGCAATTTTTATCCTGATTTAAAGCATTCTTTTGCCTGTTGATTTTATACGTGTAACTTTAAGGTCGATTTTTTTTTATCGTGATCATATGAGTAACTACATTCTTTTTGAAGATGAAAGCCGTATCTCGCTTCGTCCACTAACATTTTTTAAACCTGTAAGTGCGTTGCGGATAGGCATTTTGACCATTGCCGAAAAATGGGAACGACGCCTCAAAGCACCTGTATCTTATCTTACAGAGATTTACCTGCAGGAAAAATACCCGCTCAAAGTTGGCGCTCATAATTTCCTGATCAACGGATCAGTTCTGCCTGAAGACGACCTGGTGGCCGAAATCCAGATGCTTGAGCCCGACACCTCGCTGATGGCCGGCGACGTACTTATAGCACTTCATTTAACAGCAGAAAACCTCAAACATTTCAGGCAGGGAACATCGCCTGATTTAAAAATCAGGCAGGCAAAATCGATTTTTACAAAACTCAACAACACCTGGGATATTTTCGGCAACAATAAAAAAGCGATTGTCAAAGATTTTGAACTGATTACAAAAGACCGGAAATCGGCTGCCATTTCATCAACCAACCAGGTTTTAGGGAACAATATATTTATTGAAGAAGGTGCTTCTATTGAATGTTCCACAATCAATACGCTGAAAGGGCCGGTTTATATCGGCAAGCATGCTGAAGTGATGCAGGGCTGCCATATTGAAGGGCCGGTAGCGCTTTGCGAACATTCGGTTTTAAAAATTGGAGCACTGGTATATAAAGGCACCACGCTTGGGCCTTATTGCAAGGTTGGAGGCGAAATAAACAACAGTGTATTGATGGGATACTCCAGCAAGGCACATGATGGATTTCTCGGCGACTCAGTTATTTCTGAATGGTGCAACCTGGGAGCCGGGACTACTACAAGCAACCTGAAAAACAATTACGAACCTGTGAAACAATGGAGTTACAGCCAGAATAAGTTCGTGAGTACTGAACTTCAGTTTTGCGGGCTGGTGATGGGCGATCATTGTAAAACCGGGATCAGTACTATGTTTAATTCAGGAACTACTGCCGGTGTTTGTTCCAATATTTTTGGCGTAAGCTACCAGCGGAATTTCATTCCTTCGTTTGTGTGGGGAGGAACCACAGGTTTCAGGAAACATAAACTCACTGAAGCAATGGATACTGCCCGGGCAGTATATGCCAGGCGTAACCTGCCATTTGATGCTGTTGAAGAAAATATTTTTAAATCCGTGTTCGAACTTACAAGTGACAACCGCTTGTTATAAATCGGGAAATCCTGAAACTGAACCCCTGATTGCACTCTGAAATGATATCTGCCTGAGAAACCGGACTGTAGTATTCTTCAAAGCGTAGTATCCATGGAATCTATACCGTAGTCCTTTCCGAAAAAACTGGTTTTCCAACTAACCAGTTGAATAATTGCACCTTTTGTTTCGAAGCCGGTAAGCGAAAAACAACCATGGTGAACATACATTTCGATGCCTTGTTTTACCACTGGCATGGTTATTGAAATAATGCCACTGAAAAATAACCGGGCATGTAATATGCCAATCTGTCAGATTCTCATTTATGGACAATAATATTAATATCGCTGACCTGCATCTTTCGAATGTTCTGGAAGATGAAACTGAATTCATCCCATTACTTTCGGCTGAAGATGAAGAAATAATAAACGCCGAGGATGTCCCGCCAGTATTGCCTATTTTACCATTAAGAAATACGGTATTGTTTCCAGGTGTTGTAATCCCGATAACAGTAGGTCGCGATAAATCGATACGCCTGATCAAAGAATTTTACAAAGGCGAACGGATCATAGGCGTGGTTTCGCAAAAAGACGGGGATATTGAAGATCCGACTTACGAGGACCTGAATACCATTGGCACTGTAGCATACATTATAAAAATCCTGCAGCTGCCTGACGGCAATACCACTGCAATCATACAAGGCAAGAAACGATTCGAACTCGGAGCTCTGCTTCAATCGGAACCCTATTTTAAAGCCGAAGTCCGGGGAATTGACCAGCAGGTATTTGTTAAGAATAAAGATAAACGGTTCGAAGCCTTGATCGCTTCCATCAAAGACCTTTCAATACAAATTATTAACCAGTCGCCCAATCTTCCGAGTGAAGCAGCTTTTGCCATAAAAAATATTGAAAGCCCGGTTTTCCTGGTAAATTTTGTAGCCTCGAACCTCAATGTTGAAATTACTGAAAAGCAAAACCTGCTGAGCATACTCGATCTCGAGGAGCGTGCAAACCGAGTGCTGGCACTACTCACTAAAGAGTTGCAGATGCTTGATTTAAAAAACCAGATCCAGAATAAGGTAAAGGTTGATATGGACAAGCAGCAACGTGATTACCTGCTGAATCAACAACTCAAGCTGATACAGGACGAACTCGGCACAAATCCCAACGAGCAGCAGATAAACGAAATAAAAGCAAAAGCATATTCCAGGAAATGGCCCGAAGCTGCTTTCAAGGTTTTTGAAAAAGAAATAGCCAAACTGCAGCGAATGAATCCCATGGCTATGGAATTCGGCATGCAGGTAAACTACCTTGAAGTGATGGTTGATTTACCCTGGGAGACATTTACTGAAGATAACTTCGACCTGCATCATGCCCAGAAGGTTCTGGACAAGGACCACTATGGCATGGAAAAAATTAAAGAACGCATTATTGAATACCTGGCTGTTCTGAAGTTGAAAGGCGATATGAAATCGCCCATCTTATGCCTGGTTGGCCCCCCGGGGGTTGGTAAAACCTCGCTTGGAAAATCAATTGCACGTGCCATAGGCCGCAATTATATTCGCATGTCACTTGGCGGTCTACACGATGAAGCTGAAATTCGCGGACATCGTCGCACATACATTGGTGCCATGCCTGGTCGCGTGATTCAGAGTATCAGGAAAGCAAAATCGTCGAATCCTGTTTTTGTTCTTGATGAAATAGATAAAGTTTCGGGAATGACAGTTAATGGCGACCCTTCCGCGGCTTTACTCGAAGTGCTTGACCCGGAGCAAAACAGTGCATTTTACGACAACTTCCTGGAAGTGGAATATGATTTGTCGAAAATCATGTTCATTGCCACAGCCAATTCACTCAACTCGGTTCACCCGGCATTGCGCGACAGGATGGAAATTATTGATCTGAGTGGTTACCTGATTGAAGAAAAGATTGAAATTGCACGCAGGCACCTGGTTCCCAAACAGCTGGTTGAGCATGGCATTGATAAAAAGAAGATTACTTTTGGAAAACCGGTGCTTCAATCCATTATTGAGAACTATACCCGCGAATCGGGTGTTCGTTTGCTCGAAAAAACCATTGCAAAGGTGATCCGGAACCGGGCCCGCTTTATTGCGATGAATGAGGAAATATCATCAACCTTGACCAGTGCCGATCTTGAAAAAATACTGGGTCCTGCGCCTTTTAACAATGAAAAAAGCTATTCAGGTAACACCCCGGGTGTAGCCACCGGGCTTGCATGGACTGCCGTGGGGGGTGAAATTCTTTTTGTTGAAGTCAGCCTGAGCCCTGGCAAAGGCATCCTCACTGTGACCGGTAACCTGGGCGATGTGATGAAGGAATCAGCATCACTGGCCTATGAATACCTGAAATCGCATGCCAGCCAACTGAAAATTGAAAATGAAGTATTCGAGAAATGGAATGTTCACATTCATGTTCCTGAAGGGGCAACACCTAAAGACGGCCCTTCGGCAGGAATTACCATGTTTACAGCCCTGGCATCAGCATTTACAAAAAAACCAGTTAACGACAAGCTGGCCATGTCGGGCGAAATAACTTTAAGAGGCCGGATTCTGCCGGTGGGTGGTGTTAAAGAAAAAATACTGGCGGCTAAAAGAGCACGGATCACTGACATTGTTTTATGCGAAGACAACAAACGCGATATATCCGAAATTAAACCGGAATACATCAAAGGCCTGAATTTTCATTACCTTACTGATATGATTGATGTACTGGATATTGCCTTGGTTAAACCTAAGAAATAATTGAAATCATAAACGCAAAAGTCATTAAGCCGGTTAATTACCGGCTTTTTGTTTTATGAGGATTAGCGAATTCATAAAAATGCTTTACTGTAAATTCTCGAAGGCTGTAGCATTGTATCATCCAAACCTTTAATTTTGGTTTTTCATTCTGTACCGGTAATGACATTCTCGAAAATCTTCCCAGCGGCATTCATTTCACTGATCATGTTTTCGGCATGTACTCAGGGCGATTTTAAAGATACCGGGAAGAGTGTATTCAGGTATAACGAATCAGCTGGTTTAACCTCACTTGATCCCGCCTTTGCGCGCGACCAGGCAAACATCTGGGCTACGAACCAGATTTTTAACGGCCTGGTACAACTGGATGAAAATCTGAAAGTAAAACCCTGTATTGCAAAAAGCTGGGAAATTTCAGGCAATGGTTTAAAATACACCTTCTACCTTCGCACAGATGTGCTGTTTCACACCGATACGGCTTTTGGTATAGACAAAACCCGGAAAGTCATTGCCAGTGATTTTGTGTATAGTTTTAACCGCCTGACCGATGAAAAACTGGCGTCGCCGGGTGCCTGGGTATTGGAAAAAGTGAGCAAAGGCAACAACTCATTTTCCGCGCCCAACGATTCTACTTTTGTTATTCGTTTATCATCACCGTTTCCGCCTTTCCTGGGATTATTAAGCATGCAATATTGCTCGGTAGTTCCGCACGAAGCCATTGAAAAATACGGATCCGGTTTCAGGCAGCACCCGGTCGGAACCGGGCCCTTCAGGTTTGGCATGTGGAAAGAAGGGGTTAAGCTTGTATTGCTGAAAAATGATCGCTATTTCGAAAGCGGGAAAGATGGACCTCTCCCCTATCTTGATGCTGTTGCAGTTACATTCATTATTGAAAAGCAGTCAGCCTTCCTGGAGTTTATAAAAGGCAATCTCGATTTTATATCAGGCATTGATGCAAGTTATAAAGATGAGTTGTTAACCGGCAAAGGTGAGTTGCGCTCAAAATATGCCAGCTCTGTAAACATGAGCAAACAACCCTACCTGAACACGGAGTATCTTGGAATACTTATAGATACCAATTTTGATGCTGCCGCAAAAAGCCCGCTCCGGAACCGGCTCATCAGGCAGGCTATCAGTTATGGTTTCGACAGGGTTAAAATGATGCGGTACCTGCGTAACAATATCGGCAAACCAGGCCTGGCAGGGTTTGTACCTGCAGGCATACCCTGGTTCGGGCAGGAAAAGGTTGAAGGCTACAATTATAACCCGGCGAAAGCCATGCAACTCCTCGAAAAAGCAGGATACCCGGGAGCCAGAG
>CALCJE010000181.1 GCA_937965665.1 uncultured Bacteroidales bacterium | reverse complement strand
CAGTTTTTCCGAAGTTTTTCACGTGCCTCGTTTTCCCTGGGATTAAGACCGGGCTCGAAAAACCTTCGTCCCCGAATTTTTTCAGGTAAAAATTCAATCTTTACAAAATTGCCATCGTACTGGTGGGCATATTTGTAATCTTTGCCATACCCTATATTTTTCATTAGGCGCGTAGGGGCATTCCGAAGGTGTAAAGGTACCGGTAGGTCGCCCAGCTGCTGAACGGCAGCCATAGCGTTCTCAATGGCCATATATGAAGCATTACTCTTGGCAGAGCATGCAAGGTAGATTGCTGTTTGCGACAAAATGATCCGCCCTTCGGGAACACCGATCTTATTTACTGCATCAAAACAATTGTTGGCAAGTACCAGGGCTGTAGGGTTTGCATTGCCAATGTCTTCCGATGCCAGTATAACCATCCGTCGGGCAATAAAAAGCGGATCCTCTCCGGCAGTAAGCATTCGGGCAAGCCAATACACGGCTCCGTTCGGATCGCTGCCGCGCATTGATTTTATGAAAGCCGAAATTACATCGTAATGCATTTCGCCCGATTTATCGTATAGCGCCAGGTTTTGTTGTATGATGGATAAAGTATTCTCGTTGTTAATAACCATTTCCTGGCCCGACGATAGCAGGGAGGACGTGATTATATCGATTGCATTGAGCAATTTACGGGCATCACCACCCGAAATCCGGATCAGTGCTTCATGCTCCTGTATTGTGATTTTAACTCCATGTATACCCGATAAAGTATCAATGGCTCTTTGCATAATAATCAGCAGATCATCTTCTTCAAGCGGTTTAAGTATATACACCTGGCAGCGCGAAAGCAATGGTGAGATAACTTCGAAAGATGGATTTTCGGTAGTGGCTCCAATCAGGATTACCGTTCCTCTTTCGACAGCACCCAGCAACGAATCCTGTTGCGATTTACTGAAACGATGGATTTCATCAATAAAAAGAATGGGTTGCGATGCATCTTTACCCGCTTTTTCAATCACTTCCCTCACATCCTTAACTCCAGAATTAACGGCGCTGAGCGTATAAAACTGCCTTCCTGTTGCATTAGCCAGTATCAGGGCAAGTGTAGTTTTGCCAACACCCGGAGGGCCCCAAAAAATCATTGAATGTACTGCACCCCCGTCAATCATCCTTCTGAATGCAGTTCCTGCAGCCATCAGGTGAGGTTGGCCGATATATTCAACTGCATTTTTAGGCCGAAGAATTTCTGCTAAAGGTATCTGAACATTCATCCCACTTAAAATTTATTCTGTCATGGTGTTATGCCGGTTTTCAGGGGTAGTCTTTTTCATTTTTGCCAAACTCGAAAATCTTTCAACGCCGTTGGGCATAGAAGTATTTTCGAGTCCATCAAGTGATGATGACAGCGCCTGCCTTTCGAAGGCCCTTTGCTCAGGATAAATAATGATGAAGTTTTTACTTCCAAAATACTTTGCCAGGTCCCTGGGCATATTCTCGAAATAATGGCTGTATGAAAGTGTACGACGCCTGGCTGCAATCACAACATAGAGGTCAGTGGATGTAATCCCCGGAGCATGGTCAATGATTGGATGAGCCGAAACCCCGGGTTGGTATTCAATTTCAAGGTTAGTGATTTCGGTATTATAGTAATCCCTGATTTTTGAAAGTGATTTTTCATCGCCGGAAAAGTGCAGTTTCGAACTGGTCCGCAACGCAATAATTTTGAGCATTGCTAGCCAGGCGTTGAAACCGGCTTCTCCATGCGCATTCTTTGGGACATCCACAAAAATGCGTTTAATGGTATTGATAGGATTAGATGATTTAACAACCAAAACCATTTGCTCGGTGCTGCCAATTAAATTATCGATGATGCTGCCAAAAAAGAAGTTAGTAGTGGTAATCTTGCCATTCCAGCCAAGTACAACTTTATTCACCATTAATTCCTTTACAGCCCTCGAAATCCCGTTTGCCACATTCAGATCGACCCTCGAAACCAGTGATAACGGAGTTTCGGCAGCCGCAGCATGCGAAATGGCAGATTCGAACATTTTGTTATTTTTAAGGATCTGCTCTTCGGCAAATGCATCATCGGGTATTACGGAAAGCATATGTATCGGTTGTTCTGCATTTTGTTCACGTATTAATATGGCAAAATCGATCAGGCCCTCGATGGTTGCAGGATTTGATACAGGAACCAGGATACGTTCCGGCAGGTCAGTATTTACCGGGATTTTGTCGGCTTCATCAATGGCTAGTTTCCTTCCATAATGCTCAGTAACAAATGAGCCGATAAAACAGGAAACCAGGATAATCATGATAGCGCCATTCAATACATCGAGGCCAATGAGCTTCAGGTTATACCCGACAATAACTACTGCTATAATGGCGGCGGCATGCGAAACACTTAGCCCGAATATTACCAGGCGTTCGGTGTTGCTGTATCCATAGAGCTTTTGCATAACCCAGGCTGCAGCAAATTTGCTGGTTAAAGCAACAATAACAAGTGTTCCTGCAAATATCATTGCTCCATATCCTGTAAAAAAAACAGTAAAATCAACCATCATCCCCACGCTGATCAGGAAAATGGGTATAAAAAAATTATTCCCAATAAAGGATATCCGGTTCATCAGGGCAGAAGTATGGGGAATGAGGCTGCTGAGTGCCAGACCCGCTAAAAATGAACCAATAATTGGTTCAATTCCGGCCACCCGGGCAAGCAACCCGGATACAAAAAGCATTGCAAGCACAAACACATACTGCGATCCACTTTCTCCCTCCATGTTTTTGAAAAACCAGGTACTTATTTTTGGCACTCCCCATAAAATGAGGAACGAAAAAGCAGATATGGAGAAAATCATTTTAATCCAGAACAATACAGTAAAAGTTCCCTGTGTAGCGGCTGAAATAAACGCTAGCAATACCAGCACAGCCGTATCTGTGATAATGGTGCCGCCAATAGTAATCATCACGGCTTCGCTCCGGGTAATACCCAGCCGACTGGCGATAGGGTATGCTATCAGTGTATGAGTCGAAAACATGCTGGCAATAAGCAGAGATTCAAGAAAATTGTAAGAAAGAAAGAAATAAGCTACAATTAATCCAAAAGTCAGTGGTATAAAAAATGTAAGCGAACCAAAAACAAAACTTTTGTTGCGGTTCCGCAAAAAGTCGCGCGAATTAAGTTCAAGCCCTGCCAGAAACATCAGGTAAAGTAAACCGGCAGTACTCAATAGCTTTATACTTTCAGCCGACTCAACCAGGTTCATTCCGTGCTGGCCAATTACCATACCGGATACAATAAGCCCGATTATTCCGGGAATACGGAATTTTTTGAATACAATAGGCGCAATCAAAATTATGGTGAGAAGGATAGTAAAAACAATAACCGGCTCTTTAAATGGAAGGTCAGGTAAAAATGAATACGCCATGCTGGTATTGTATTTAAGAACTGCAAAGGTAATCCAATTGAATGAATTAAGTGTCCTCCTGCCGAATCACTTTATGAAATTGAATGAGAACCCGATTTCAGGAAGAAAATAATACAGTCTTATGCCATAAATATTTATAACAACTTTATTGGCAGTACCTAAATCCAAGATTTTGAATAATTTACCTTTTTATACCATTTAGACTCTTTGAGATGTTTATCTAGTGCTGAGCAAGTTTATTCGTCTTTGACAGCAAAAAGAGAATCATCCAACACTAAATCCATAAGGAATTTATACAAAATGGACTGTTTTTAGTATTTTACCACTTATACAACAGCAATAAATATTGATTATTAACATTTTTTTTAGAATTGTTAATATCTTTTCAATAATGATATCCATTTTATTCAACTGATATTCAAGATCATACAAAATATGTTAAAAAAACTTAATTTTTTTTTAAATAATGTTTGAATCGTATTATAAAACCTCGTACTTTTGCACCGTTTTTTAATTAAACCTAGATATGAAAAAATTATTTGCAATGTTTGTTGTTGCTGGTATGGTAGCTTTCGTAGCATGCGGACCCAGCGCAGAAGAAAAAGCTGAAAAAGCTCGTCAGGATTCAATAGCTCAGGCTGATTCATTAGCTAATGTAGCTGCAGAACAAGCTCGTATAGCTGACTCAACAGCTAAAGCTGCTTTAGTTGCTGACTCACTTGCTCACGCTGATTCAATCGCTAAAGGTCTTATCAAAGTTAAGAAATAATCTTACCTTGACTGACAAAAAAAAGGAGTGCTCTGCACTCCTTTTTTTATTCCCTTTTGTTTGCTTATCTTTGTTTTTCGAAAATAGTAAAACTTACTATCAAGGTTGAATTTAAGTCTACATGAAGTATATAACTACATTTGAACTAAAAGAAAAATTCGATAAAAACGAAAACTTTCAGCTTGTTGATACCCGCGAAGCTGAAAAATTCGAAGAATGTCATATTCCAGGCGCAATCAGTATTCCACAGATTGATTTACCTGATCTTCATCATTTGATTAGCCGCGATAAGCCTGTTATTATTTATTGCCTTTATGGTGTCAAAAGCCAGGCACCTTATTTGTATCTTACTGAAAAACTGAAGTTTAAAAACATCTACGTTCTCGATGGCGGAATTTACCAATGGGCCACGGATATTGATCCAACCATGCCTGTTGCCTGATTTTGTTCCTCTTTATCCTATATTTATTCCAATTCCCAGCCATACCCTGTACATGATATATGTACCCAAAGTAATAAATACGAGCCTGTAACTGATGTTAATTGACTTAGGCGTTTCTTCGAAATAAAAAACGGGATAGCGGTTAATTCCCCAATATAAAGGCAACAGCATAAATACCGGCATAAACAGCATCAAAGTTTCGTAAAGAGAAATAGGGTATTTAATAAATAGTAAAATCACGGTTGAAATTAGGAAAGGAAGCAGGAATTGATCTCTGCGGAAAGCTGGCCTCATTTTGGGTGAAAGAAAATTAAAATAACTGTTGGCCGAAAACAGGAAAACCTTTACCATGCCCATGCCGATGCCGAGGAGTATAATCAGCCCAATAAAAAGGATCAGCATTTTCGCGGTATCGGCCAGGTACAAATAACTCATCACTATTCCGAATCCCTCGAAATTAAATGCCCCGATCACAAATGATCCAAAAAGCATGGATATGGAATGTACAAATGCCCAGATAAAATACAATCGAAGCAATCCGTTATATTCCAGGGCTTTAACAATTACCACTAAAAAAGTTACTGAAAGCAGGAACAATAAAATATTTCCCGCACTGTAAATTACTTTTACTGAATCAAATGTCCATGCCTCAGGTTTTACATTAAACCCTATCCGGTTATAAAACAAAGTGTTCGGGATATCGAATACATTTGATGCAATGATGGTTGCAAACTGAAACAGCATAAACACA
This sequence comes from uncultured Bacteroidales bacterium, assembly GCA_937965665.1. Taxonomy (GTDB): domain Bacteria; phylum Bacteroidota; class Bacteroidia; order Bacteroidales; family UBA4417; genus UBA4417. Next base: position 37,321 of record CALCJE010000181.1, on the reverse strand, counting down.
GTCAGATAGGCAAGCAGGTAAAATGCCGTTGAATTTACAATAATGCTCAATGAGTCGCGCTTTGCAATATCCATCTCATTTAAAATTTCATTCTCATTACATAATCTTTCGCCAAACCTACATGAAAAAATCTGTTTTACAAACACCGGACGAAAATTTCATGCAGGTTCTATCTGACTTGTTTATTCAAATTATTTACAGAAGAAATATAAAAAAAATGCCCGGTCTTGAATAACCGGGCATCTGGGCAAATAAAAACCAGGTTACAAATTCGAAATGTCAGCAAAAGCTACATTTTTGTAGTCCCCATTTTCGAGTTTAGCATTTATTTCTTTAAATGCTTCGATGGTATATTTAACATCTTCGAGGGTATGTACAGCTGTTGGTATCAGCCTGAGCATGATAATACCCTTCGGTACAACGGGATAAGTAACAATTGAACAGAAGATATTATATTTTTCGCGCATTTCAACGGTAATATTCGTAGCTTCAGGAATAGTTCCATTGAGCAATACCGGGGTTACAGGCGATTCAGTATTCCCGATATTGAACCCGGCTTCGCGAAGTCCTTTCTGCAAGGCTTCAACAATAGTCCAGAGTTTTGTCCTCAGTTCGGGTTGGGTGCGCACAAGTTCAAGTCTTTTTAATGCACCCATTACCATAGGCATAGGCAACGATTTGGCAAAAATCTGCGACCGCATATTATGTTTCAGGTAGTCAATAATAGGTTCGGTAGAAGCAATAAAACCACCAATGCCTGCCATTGATTTTGCAAAGGTTCCGAAATACATATCAACTCCGTCCTGAACACCAAAATGCTCATCGGTACCGGCACCGGTTGGTCCCATGGTTCCAAAACCATGTGCATCGTCAATCAAAAGCCTGAAATTGAATTCTTTTTTCAGTTCTACAATCTCTTTGATTTTTCCAAGGTCGCCCGACATTCCGTAAACACCTTCGGTAATTACCAGGATACCACCACCAGTTTGCTGCGTAAGCTTGGTTGCCCTTTCCAGCCCTTTGCGAAGGTTTTCCATGTTATTATGCGGGTAAACGAAACGTTTGCCGATATGAAGACGCATTCCGTCAATAATGCAGGCATGGGCCTCGCTGTCGTATACGATCACATCATTCCGGTCTACCATTGAATCGATAACCGAAATCATTCCCTGGTAACCGAAATTGAAAAGGTAGGCAGCAGGTTTATTCACAAAGGCGGCAAGCTCGCGCTCAAGTTGTTCGTGGTACACAGTCTGCCCACTCATCATTCGGGCTCCCATAGGAGCTGCCAAACCAAAACGAGCAGCTGCCTCAGCATCAGCTTTACGGACTTCGGGGTGATTTGCCAGTCCAAGGTAATTATTCAGACTCCATACAAGGCGTTCTTTACCCCTGAAAATCATCTTATTCCCAATTTCACCTTCAAGTTTTGGAAACATGAAATATCCATCAGCTTGTTTGGCATACATGCCTAATGGGCCTAAATTACGAACACGTTTTTCAAAAAGATCCACAATTTCAGTGTTTTAAGTTTATACTTTTATTTTAGTGCTGCAAAACTACTAAACTTTATAAGAAGGAAGATTGTTTCTTGACAACTATTTAGCAAAACCTCTAAAAAACCTAAAAATTATATCTTTGTGTTTATGAAAAAAAATGACCCTATTGCAGTATTTTGGTTCAGGCGCGATTTGCGTCTACACGATAATACGGCTTTATTTCATGCCCTTAATTCAGGTTTTAAAGTATTGCCTGTTTTTATTTTCGATACCGAAATCCTGAAAAGCCTTCCCCACGATGATAAACGTGTTAGCTTTATTTACCAGGCACTCAATCATATTAACAATCAGCTGGCTGTTCAAAAAACGGCGGTTCGAATTTTTAATGGTACACCCGGGGATGTTTTCAAGCAAATACTTGAATCTTATGACGTTCAGATAGTTTTTGCCAATCACGATTACGAACCTTATGCCATTGAACGCGATCTGAAAGTAGAAGAATTACTTTCAGAAAAAGGGGTATTATTTCGCAGTTTCAAGGACCAGGTGATATTTGAAAAAAGTGAAGTCGTTAAAGCCAGTGGTGATCCTTATACCGTTTTTACACCTTACAGCCACCGCTGGCTCGAAAAACTCAATAGTTCCGGTGAAGCCCTGAAACGAATGGATTCAGAGAATTTTCTATACAACTTGCTACCAGCTGATCATGAATATTCATTTTACCTTGATGAAATTGGATTTTCTGAAACGAAAAAAATCTTCAAGCCTTTTCAGCTGAACAGGCCGATACTTGAATCATACCATGAAACACGTAATTTCCCGGCCCTGGATTCAACAAGCAGGGCAGGAGTGCACCTGCGATTCGGTACTGTTAGTATCAGAGAATTGGTTTCCGAAGCGCGTCAACTGGATGCAAGCTGGCTAAATGAACTGGTGTGGCGCGAATTTTTTGCTCAGATACTCTGGCATTTCCCACATGTAGTTGATCAACCATTCAATCAAAAATATCAGTTCTTACAGTGGCAAAATGATGAAAATCTTTTCGAATGCTGGTGTAAAGGGATGACTGGTTATCCGCTGGTGGATGCCGGGATGCGCGAACTGAATGCTACAGGCTTTATGCACAACAGGGTGCGCATGGTTACAGCCAGTTTCCTGGTAAAACATTTATTGGTAAACTGGCAATGGGGCGAGGCTTATTTTGCAGAGAAACTACTTGATTTCGATCTGTCAGCAAACAATGGCAACTGGCAGTGGGCAGCCGGAACAGGATGCGATGCAGCTCCCTATTTCAGGATATTTAATCCTGCTTCGCAGGCTGACAAATTCGATAAGCAAGGCATTTATATCAGCAAATGGGTGCCCGAATTTGGCACTGCATCGTACCCTAAGCCAGTGATTGATCACAATTTTGCCCGATCCCGATGTCTCGAAACCTATAAAACCGCCTTACAACATAGCTTTTAATAACTTTTAACTAAAAAACCGGGATGTACTATATGTATAAATGTTTCATAATTTCGGTTAAAATGTTTACTTTTGCGGCATGATCAGAAAACCGGTTATCTTTCTAATTTTGGTGTTATCAGTTACGATGATATCATGCAGTTCATTTCAGAAACTTTTGAAAAGCTCGGATAATGAACTCAAATATACAAAAGCCGTTGAATATTATGAAAAAGGGAAATATTCACCTGCACAACAGCTGTTCGAGCAGATTCAATCTTTTTACAAGGGAACTGATAAGGCTGAAAAAATAGCTTTTTACACCGCCAATTGTTATTACAAACAAAAAGATTACATCCTTGGCGGTTATTACTTCAAATCATTTTCTACCAATTTTTCAACCAGCCAGTATGCCGAAGAGGCGCTTTACATGAGCGCTTACTGCAATTACCTGGAATCACCACGCTCATCACTTGATCAAACTTCGACCAACGAAGCCATTTCGTCATTGCAATTGTTTATCACCCAGTACCCCAAAAGCAGCCGGATAGCCGAATGCAACAAGTTGATTGATGAACTTCGCTCAAAACTGGAGAAGAAAGATATCGACATTGCCATGCTGTACTACAAAATGTCGGACTACAAAGCCTCGATCGTATCGTTAAACAATGTGCTGAAGGACTATCCCGATACCAAATCAAAAGAACTGATTCTGTACTCGATACTGGATGCAAAATATCAATATGCGGTAAACAGTATTGCCGAAAAACGATTGGAGCGTATGCAGGCAGCATCCGAAGCATATGATGAACTGGCAGCAGGATTCCCTGTTGGCGAATACAGCGATAAAGCCCTCAGTATTAAAAAGAATATTTCAAAGGAATTAGGGAATTAATTCACGAAACACACACACAACCATATGGATATCAAAAAGTTAAAAATTGAATCTACTACGATAACCCGCAACATGTCGGAGCTTAATGATCCTACTGAAAACATTTACGAAACAGTAGCCATTATTGCAAAACGTGCTAACCAGATCTCGCAGGAAATCAAAGAGGAACTGAACTCTAAAATAGAAGAGTTTGCTACTCCCAGCGATAACCTGGAAGAAGTATTCGAAAACCGCGAACAGATCGAACTGGCTAAATATTACGAAAACCTACCAAAGCCAACCTTAATTGCGACTAACGAGTTTCTGAAAGATCAGATTTTCTCGCGTAACCCGCTTAAGGAAAAAGAAAATAACTGGTAATATTTCCTGCACCCGACGGATGTTACAAGGTAAAAAAATACTGGTTGGAATTACCGGTGGAATTGCTGCTTATAAAATTCCATTTCTGATCCGTCTCCTCATTAAGGAAGGGGCTTCGGTGAAGGTTGTTATGACAGCCGAAGCCTGTAATTTTGTTACTCCGCTTACACTTTCAGCGCTTTCGCAAAATCCTGTTGCTATTGAACCTTTTAGCCCTGCCGACGGCACATGGCACAGCCATATAGAACTGGGCAGCTGGGCCGATGCCTTTGTTATTGCGCCTTTAACGGCAAATACAATGGCTAAAATGGCGAATGGTATTACTGATTGTTTATTGCTGGCTACATACCTGGCCGCTCGTTGCCCGGTATTTTATGCGCCATCGATGGATGTTGATATGTATCACCATCGGACCACCCAGCAGAATATTGAAACCCTCAAAGCACATGGCAATATACTCATTGCCCCGCATGCAGGTGAGCTTGCGAGTGGACTTACAGGCATGGGGCGCCTGGAAGAACCTCAGAAAATTGTTGAAATTCTGGCAGCATTTTTTGCAAAACAGCAATCACTGTCTGGCAAAAACGTGCTGATATCAAGTGGTCCAACCGTTGAACCAATTGATCCTGTAAGATACATCAGCAATCACTCTTCAGGCCAGATGGGTAATGCCCTGGCACTTGAAGCCGCCAGTCGGGGAGCAAAGGTAACGCTCGTGTCGGGACCTGTTTCTGAATACCCTCAACATCCTTCTATTCAGATAGTTCGTGTTACAACAGCTGCTGAAATGTAAAAGGCTTGTATCGATTATTTTTCATCGGCTCATATCGCCATCATGGCTGCAGCTGTTGCTGATTATACACCAGAACAACCTGAAAAAGAAAAGATTAAAAAAACCGGGGATGGATTCCAGCTCACACTTGTGAAAACACGGGATATTCTTGCTGAACTGGGTTCCCGCAAAACAAAAGAACAATTCCTGGTTGGTTTTGCCCTGGAAACCAATAATGAAGTTGAAAATGCAATGCAAAAGCTGCATACGAAAAGCCTCGATTTCATCGTTCTTAACTCACTGAAAGATGAAGGATCCGGTTTTGGTGTAGCAACCAATAAAATCAGTATTATTGGTAAGGATAAGGCAATTACCGAATTCGGGTTAAAATCAAAACCTGAAGTGGCTGCCGATATTCTGGATGCTGTTCAGAACCGATTCGTATAATTCAATCTCACACCCCCGTACATGTTCCGTAAACTGATTGTGTTACTTGTTACCTGCCTGCCTTTACTGGTATCGGCACAGGAATTTATGTGCCAGGTTTCGGTAAATGCAGCACAGGTCGAAGGATCGGAGAAAAAAGTTTTTCAAACGCTGCAAACTGCTGTTTACGAGTTTATAAACAACCGCAAGTGGACGAATTATGTTTACAGGCCCGAAGAGCGTATTGAATGCTCAATGCTCATTACCATTACTGAACGCATATCGAGCGACCAGTTTAAAGGCAGAATTAACGTCGTGCTTCAACGGCCCGTATATAAAACATCATACAATACCAACCTATTAAACCTGGTAGATAAGGATTTCGATTTCAAATATGTTGAACTTGAACCGCTTGAATATAATGATGATGTTTACACCTCGAACCTGACCTCGATGGTGGCATATTATCTTTATATTATGCTGGGAATTGATGCTGACACGTTCACAAAATTAGGAGGAACTCCTTATTACGAAAAAGCAAGAGGGGTTGTAAATGCTGCCCAGAATTCACCTGAACGCGGCTGGAAAAGTTTTGAAAGTCAGAAAAACCGCTACTGGCTTGTGGAGAACCTGATGAATAATACCTACAGTGCTTATCGCGAAGGATTATATTCATACCACAGGCTTGGACTTGACCTGATGTCGGAAAACATGGATTTAGGCCGGTCAGGAATAAATGATTGCCTGGAAGATGTTCAGAAGGTGAACCGCGAAAAAACAGGGCTATATATAACCCAGGTGTTTATTGATGCCAAGAACGAAGAAATTATCAATATCTATTCGCAGGCCGCACCCATGGATAAAACCAAGGCCGTCAATATCATGAAAGAAATTGACCCTGCAAACGGTTCAAAGTATCAGCAGATCATGCAATCGCCCAAATAAGGCCGTTCTCTTTATTTTTATTATATTTGCTTCACCTAAGTTAAAAATTCAGGTATGCTACTGCATCTGTCAGTCGAAAATTTCATTCTTATCCCGCAACTCGAAATAAGCTTGCACAAAGGATTTACCTGCATTACAGGCGAAACCGGTGCCGGAAAATCAATTCTGGTAGGCGCATTGGGGCTCATTCTCGGTCAAAGGGCCGATACTTCGGTGTTGCGGAATAAAAACCAGAAGTGTATTGTCGAAGGAACTTTTGCCATCGGGGATTACCACCTGAATGATTTTTTTGAAGCCAATGACCTTGATTATGAACCCACATCGGTTTTCAGGCGTGAAATTAATCCACAGGGTAAATCGAGGGCTTTTATCAACGATACACCTGTAACGTTAAATGTATTAAAAGAAATTGGTGACAGGCTTGTGGATATCCACTCACAGCACCAGACCCTGGAACTCAACGAAGCAGCATTTCAGCTTATAATGGTCGATTCCTTTGCCGGGCATAGTAAAACCCTGGCTGCCTACCGCAGTTTGTATACCCGCTATAACCAGGTAAAAGCTGAGCTAGAAGATTGTATAAAAAAAGAACAGCAGAGTGTTAATGAAAAAGAGTTCCTGAGCTTCCAGTTCGAGGAACTTGAAAAAGCAAACCTGACCCGGAATGAACAACAGGAAGCTGAAGAAGAGCTGGAAATACTCACTCATGCCGAAGAAATTAAAACCAGGACATTTTCGGCAATCGGGTTATTAGCCGATGATGAATTAAATATTGCCGACAGGCTTTCGGAAACCAAGCAACTCCTCGACCAGGCAACGCGTTTCAGCAGCCATCTTTTACCAATAGCCGAACGCATTAGCGGAAGCCTGATTGAAATTAAGGACCTGGTAAACGAACTGAGGACCTTTTCCGAACAGGTTCACTACGATGCCGAAAGAATTGAAAAATTATCGCTCAGGCTCGACCTGATTTACCACCTGCAGCAAAAACACAGGGTCAATTCGGTAGCAGAACTTATTGATATCATGAATAGCCTTTCGGATAAACTGTATGCCATTGGCTCATTAGAAAACAAAATAGAGGAATTGCGGGATGCTTTGTTGAAACAGGAAAATGAACTTTTAGAAGTTTCTGTTGTTCTTTCGAAGCAAAGAAAGAATGTAATTCATGATATAGAGAATGAAATGCATAAAGCACTCGAAAATCTCGGTATGCCTTCTGCTAAATTTAAAATCAACATCGAAACATTGCCTTATTTTTCTTCAACCGGTACAGATAAAATCAATTTCCTTTTTTCAGCCAATAAAGGAGGCGATCTCCGTGAAATTCAAAAAGTAGCTTCCGGAGGTGAATTATCAAGGCTTATGCTTGCTTTAAAATCATTGGTACATAATCGCAGTTTGCTGCCTACTATTCTGTTCGATGAAATTGATTCAGGGGTTTCGGGTGATATTGCCGGCAAAGTTGGAACCATCATGCGAAATATGTCGGCCAATATGCAGGTAATAGCGATTACTCACTTGCCTCAAATTGCCGGAAAAGCTGATTGTCATCTACTTGCTTATAAACACGATGGAGAAACAGCCACTGTTTCCAGCCTTAGAATCCTTTCTGACAACGAACGCATTGACGAAATTGCTCGTATGCTGAGTGATGAAACAATTACTGAATCGGCCAAAATAACAGCCCGGGAATTGTTGAATTACAAGAACTGAGAACGTTTTTTCAAAAAACTGATTAACACTTTTTTAAAAGCTGTCTTGATGGCATATTCTGGGAATACCAGGATTATTTTTAGAGAGTAGCACCAGTTTAACAATTTGTTTCAATACAATTATTAATTAAAACCAATACAATGGCTTACAATTTACTTAAAGGCAAAAAAGGCATCATTTTCGGTGCATTGAACGACATGTCAATTGCATGGAAAGTTGCTGAAAAAGCGCATGAAGAAGGCGCCCGGTTTGTCCTTACCAATACCCCGATGGCACTGCGCCTTGGCGATACTCATCATCTTGCCAAAGCAACCGATGCCATAATTGTGCCCGCCGATGCCACAAGCATTCCCGATCTGGAGAATGTTTTTACCAAAACGCTGGAACATTTTGGAGGTAAAATTGATTTTATCCTGCATTCCATTGGTATGTCGCCTAATGTGAGAAAGAAAATTCCTTACGATTCACTGAGTTATGAGAATTACCTCAAAACCATGGATATTTCGGCAATTTCATTTCACAAAGTAATTCAGACTGCTAAAAAGTTTGATGCCCTCAATGAATGGGGATCTATAGTTGCACTATCGTATGTTGCCGCACAGCGTACACTTTACGAATATAACGATATGGCCGATGCCAAAGCAGCACTCGAAAGTATTGCCCGTAGTTTCGGTTATATTTACGGCAGGGAGAAACATATCCGGATAAATACCATTTCACAGTCGCCAACACTTACCACTGCCGGTAGCGGTGTAAAGGGAATTGGAGGGCTCATGGATTTCACTGAACGTATGTCGCCACTGGGAAATGCTACCGCCGATGAATGCGCTGACTATTGCCTTACCCTTTTCAGCGACCTGACCCGCAAAGTAACCATGCAAAATCTCTTTAACGACGGGGGATTTTCGAGCATGGGTATGAGCGCCAGGGCAATGGAAATGTATAATAAAAGTCTCGATTGCCGTGATTGCCACGATCATCCGGATTTCTGCAATACGGAAGCCGGAAGCTCTGATGACAACAAATAACAATGCCGTAATCCAAGGATGAACAGATAATATTTCTGAATTTGAATGCAAAAGCCGGGAACCCTATTTCCTGGCTTTTTTATTGGCAATAAATTTGCTTATTCATTTATTTGCGAATCAAGTTTCTGAATTAACAAATTAGGTGATAGTATTATAGGCAAATATTGCTTTACAAAATCAAAAATCTTGGAAATTAATCAACCTTTATGGTCGAAATCTGTTCATAAAGAAAGGCTTTTCTTTAAAAAATAATAAATATTTACATAATTCAATTTATGCGTTAAATATGCAAATAATGTTAAATTTGTGAAATAAGAATTAGCCTGAAACCTTTACCTGTATCTGCAAATTATTGTAGATTTACATAAATCTGAACAAATTATTGGCCTTCCAATTCTAATAAAACACAAAAAGCAGGAATATGAGAATACTCGTTTGCATGAGCAATGTACCCGATACCACTACAAAGGTTAAGTTTGTTGATGATTTCAAAAGACTCGATAATAGTGGGATACAATGGGTTTTAAATCCGTGGGATGAGCTGGCACTTACCCGGGCACTCGAATTAAAAGATGATCCCGCCAGTGGCGTACAATCTGTTACAGTGGCCCATGTTGGCCTTGCAGGATCCGAGCCAACCATACGTAAGGCTTTGGCTATTGGTGCTGATGATGCCATCAGGATAAATGCCGACGCACCTGATGCTTATGTTGCAGCTGCACAACTGGCCGAAGCTATCAGGAACGAAAACTTCGATATGATATTTTGCGGCATCGAATCAAGTGATTACAACGGGTCAACAGTAGGAGGGATGTTAGCCGAATTTCTGGGTTGTGCATCTGTTACTTGCGTTTCGAATGTTAAAATGGATGCCGGCGAGGCTGTGATAACCCGCGAACTGGGTGGCAGTAAAGAGGTTGTTTCGATTGCATTCCCGTTTGTAGCCATCGTTCAGAAAGGAATTGCCAATGAACCCCGGATTGCCGCCATGCGGGGAATAATGACGGCGCGCACCAAACCCATCAAAGTAGTTGAGCCTCAGTCTTTCGACAGCCTCACCGAGGTGATTAACTACGAAATGCCCAAGCCCCGTGCTGCATGCAAATTCCTGGAAGCCGAAAATGCAGCTGAACTTATATCACTGCTTCATAACCAGGATAAAGTCTTTTAAATGAACCACACCTAATCTAAAAAGCAAATTATGGCAGTATTAATATACCTCGAAAACTGGGAAGGCAAATTCAAAAAACTCTCCTTCGAACTGGTTTCATATGCTTCGAAAATAGCAGAAATGATTGGTAGTGAATCACTGGCACTCACAATTGGAAAAGTGGATAAACAGGAACTTGAAAAACTTGCAGTGCAGGGTGCTGATAAAGTGATACATATCGAAAATGAAAAACTCAATACGCTCGACGACCAGGCATATACCAGTCTGGTAGCAGATGTTGCCAGGAAGTATAATGCAACTGTTTTGGTATTATCGAACAACAATTCAGGTAAAGCATTGGCTCCCAGGCTTTCGGTGCAATTAAAGGCCGGTCTGGTTTCGGGAGTTAGCAAACTGCCGGTTAGCGTTAGCCCGTTCGTGGTTTATAAAAAAGTTTATTCAGGCAAAGCTTACGCGAATGTGCGGATTAAGACTGATATAAAAATCCTCACGCTTGCACAGAATTCCTTTGAAATCATTCATAATCCAAAGCCTTTCGTTGTAGAGCATTTAAATATTGCACCCAACGATAACCTGCTGAATACAAAAGTGAAAGATGTTCAGAAACTTACGGGTAAGGTGCTGCTTACTGACGCTGACATAGTGGTTTCCGGTGGACGGGGAATGAAATCGCCTGACAATTGGGGACCGTTGGTAGAGTTAGCTGATTTGCTTAGAGCAGCTACGGCCTGTTCGCGACCGGTTTCCGACGAAGGATGGCGCCCTCATGAAGAACATACCGGGCAAACAGGAAAAATCATTGCACCCAACCTTTATTTTGCCATAGGTATTTCTGGAGCTACGCAACACCTGGCCGGAATAAGTTCCTCAAAAATTATCGTAGCTGTAAATTCGGATAAAGATGCCCCAATTTTTGAAGCCGCACAGTATGGCATTGTTGGCGATGCACTAAAAGTTCTCCCCAAACTGGTGGATGCAGTTAAAGAATTAAAATTAAAGTAGTTGCACCAGAGCTATCCAACATTCAAAATCATAAAGTTGTGGTAGTTTCCAACATAAAAATATGGTTTTCATAAAAAATGCTGATATGATGAAGCAACTCATTTTTACGTTCACCATTTTGCTCACATTGGGCGCTTTTACATTTACAATTTCCAGGCTAATCCGCTTTTTCAGGTTTACCAAAGCAAATTTTCCCATCCGCAATTTCCGGAAGCGGATCATAATTACGCTCGAAGTTGCTATTGGCCAGACTAAAATTTTCCGACGCCCTGTTATCGGGTTCTTTCATGCTATCGTATTCTGGGGCTTTTGCGTGATAACCTTTGGCAGTCTCGAAATGGTTATCGACGGGCTATCCGGAAACGAAAAATCATTTAGCAGCCTGGGGTGGATTCATAGCCTGATCATGGCTTCAGGCGATATTTTTGCTTTGCTTGTTACTGTTTCAATTGTTATTTTCATTGTCCGAAGAGTGTTTTTGCATATCAGCCGTTTTGAAGGCATTGAGATGAAGAAAAAATCGCACCAGGATGCCAATATTGCATTGAGCATGATCCTGATGCTGATGTTGTCGCTGATAGGTATGAATACAAGCTATGTGCAGTTACAAATGGTTTCGGGCGAGCCTATCCACGGAGTATTTCCGGTAGCTGAATTTCTTAGGCCGGTTTTGAGTGGATTATCAATGAATTCATTACATATTGTTTATGAATTCAATTGGTGGGCGCACATCCTGCTCATCTTTATCTTTGCCAATATCCTGCCATATTCAAAACATTTTCATGTTTTCCTGTCAGTACCCAATACTTTTCTTACCCGGCTGGAACCACTCGGAAAACTTACCAATATGGACGATATAACCCGCGAAGTAAAGCTGATGCTCGATCCCGGTTCAAGTTTTGAAACCCCGGCAACGGATTCGCCCATAAGTCGCTTTGGAGTAAAAGATGTTGAAGATGTTTCGTGGAAAAACTATTTTGATTCATTATCCTGTACTGAATGCGGGCGATGCACTTCGGTTTGTCCGGCCAATACCACCGGCAAAATGTTATCACCCCGTAAAATTTTTATGGATCTCAGGGCACGCATGAAAGAAAAAGGTCCAGGACTTGTAAAAATTGGCAAGGAGTTTAGCGATAATAAATCATTGCTCAGGGACTATATTTCGGTGGAGGAACTCTGGGCATGTACAACATGCAATGCCTGTGCTCAGGAATGCCCTGTAAATATTAATCATCCAACACTTATTGTTGATATGCGGCGCTACCTGGTAATGGAGGAAAGCAGTGCGCCCGGCGGGCTGAAAACCATGTTCAGCAATATCGAAAACAATGGCGCTCCCTGGCAATATTCAGCCGAAGATCGCCTGCTCTGGACAGAAAACCTGGAATTAAAAATTTCATAAAAATTTATTTCTGAATTGATGAAATACAGCCTTGGAACTGAAATATTACTTGAAGTTGACTATCGAAAACAAATGATAATCTGCAGTTTAACAGCTGCTTTCGAAACACTTGGGATTAACAGAATATTAGCATAAGAATTTTAAAAGCTGATGGAAACGAAGAAAATAGAAGTACCTGTAATGGCCGATTTATTTGCCAGGGGCGAAAAACCAGAATATCTTTTTTGGGTGGGTTGCGCTGGCGCATTCGACGAAAGGTACAAAAAAGTAACCCGGGCATTTGCCAAAATACTTACCCACCTGAACATCAGTTTTGCAGTGCTGGGAAAAGAAGAATCCTGTACCGGAGATCCCGCCCGGCGGGCCGGCAACGAAATGCTCTACCAGATGCAGGCCTTGCAAAACATCGCTGTTCTGGATGCTTACGAGGTAAAAAAAATAATTACCATCTGCCCGCATTGTTTCAATACTTTAAAAAATGAATACCCTGACCTGGGCGGTAATTACGAGGTTATCAACTACATACAGTTTCTGGATAAATATATTGAAAACGGAAGCCTGAAACTTGATGCAGAAATGCTGGGCAATGCAAGGATTACATATCACGATCCTTGTTACCTGGGCCGTGGAAATGATGTATATGCCGAACCACGAAGCATCCTTAAAAAACTGACTACCGACTTCGTTGAACTGGAACGGAATAAGAGCTTTTCGTTCTGTTGTGGGGCTGGTGGAGCGCAGATGTTTAAAGAAGCAGAACCAGGCAAAAAAGAAGTATTTATCGAACGTACCGAAGAAGTACTTCGCAGCGACGCAAAAATACTGGCCACCGCCTGCCCGTTTTGTATGACTATGCTTACCGATGGCTTGAAATACAAAAACCGCGATGAAGTTAAAAACTATGATATTGCCGAACTGATTGTGCAGGTTCTTGATTTATAGGCAAGTAAACTGACAGTAACCGGGAATAAGTAAAATTTGAAAACAAAAGAAAAATTGAGCATTCCTGTGTTTTCTGACAATATTTAACCTTAAATTTTCAATTCAAAATATTGCTGATTCAGGTTCTTCCAGCCTGGTTAATATCTGTTCATAACTGTTAATTTTGGTTGTGGAAATTTGTCCTCAAAAAGTTATAACATATTCATATTTAGAATGATATACATCAACTTACATATTTAAAACCTTGATTCTGGCTGCATTACACATTTTTTTTCTTGGAGTTTAACCCTAAAAGTTTAATTTTGCGGCATTAAATTCCCATCGCAAAAAATTATTGACTTATTTAACAAGTCATAAACTGATTTACCATTTATGCGTTTTAGAATAATCGTGCTAGCAAAGCAGGTTCCGGATACCCGGAATGTTGGAAAAGATGCCATGAAAGCTGATGGCACCGTAAACAGGGCGGCCCTGCCTGCCATTTTTAACCCCGAAGATCTTCATGCTCTCGAGCAAGCTTTGAGTATAAAGGACCAGATGCCTGATGCCGAAGTGATCCTGTTAACCATGGGACCTTCCCGTGCAGCTGAAATCATTCGCGAAGCTATGTATCGCGGTGCCGACAGGGGTTACCTGATCTCGGACCGTAAATTTGCAGGATCTGATACCCTGGCCACTTCATATGCTTTATCACTGGCTGTTAAGAAACTTGCCCCTTATCACCTGGTAATTTCCGGAAGGCAGGCTATTGACGGCGATACCGCACAGGTTGGCCCTCAAACAGCAGAAAAACTTGGTATTCCTCAGATTACCTATGCTGAAGAAGTTCTCTCGGTTGACCCGAAAAAAATCACTGTTAAACGCAGGCTCGAACGTGGCGTTGAAGTTGTAAGCACATCCTTGCCGGCTGCTATAACTGTGCACAGCTCGGCCCCGGTATGCCGCCAGCGTGTGGGTAAATTACTGATGAAGTATAAACATGCACGCACCGTTACCGAACTTCAGAACGAGACCAAGGATTATACTGAGCTATACAGCGATCGTCCGTACCTCCTGATTGACGAATGGACCGCTGATGATCTGAATGCTCAGACCGAAATGCTGGGTTTGTCAGGTTCTCCTACAAAAGTTAAAAAGATTGAAAACGTTGTTTTTCAGCATAAAGATTCAAAAGTTCTGAGTGGTAACGATTCCGATATCGAAACCCTGATGAAGGAACTGATTGACAGCCATATTATTGGCTAATTGTCTTAAGAAAATTAAAATTCACTGATAAATACAAAGAGCACGTGAACAACATATTTGTTTATTGCGAAGTTACCGAAGAAGGATTGATAGCTGATGTCAGCCTCGAACTATTATCGAAAGGTAAAAAACTGGCCACCGACCTGGATGTTAAACTGGAAGCCATTGTAATTGGTCACCAGGTTGCTGACCTCGAAAACACATTGTATCCATTTGGCGTTGATGTAATACATTATGCTGATGATGAAAGGCTTTTCCCATATACCACACTTCCGCATACTTCTATTATCCTGGATTTGTTTGGTAAGGAAAAACCAGAAATTGCACTATTCGGAGCTACCAGCATAGGGCGTGATATTGCTCCCCGCATTGCCTCAGCGCTTCGTTGCGGGCTTACAGCTGATTGTACAAGTCTCGAAATTGGAGATCATTTCGAAAACAAAACCCAAACTGAGTATAAGAATCTGCTGTATCAGATTCGCCCTGCTTTTGGAGGAAATATTATTGCAACCATTATTAACCCCGAAACCAGGCCTCAAATGGCTACTGTTAGGGAAGGTGTGATGAAAAAAGAGATTTTCTCGAACAAGCATAAAGGCAAACTTCGTAAAATCGATACAAAAAGCATCCTGAAGGATGACGACTTTGTGGTAAGCATCATCGAGCGCCACATGGAAAAAAGTAAGATCGACATCAAAAACTCCCAGGTGATTATTTCCGGCGGTTATGGTGTTGGATCAAAAGAAAATTTCAACCTGCTTTTCGAACTGGCTGAAGTGCTTGGTGCACAGGTGGGCGCTTCGCGCGCTGCAGTTGATGCAGGTTTTGTTGAACACGAACGTCAAATCGGACAAACCGGCGTTACCGTTAGGCCGAAACTGTACATTGCATGCGGTATTTCAGGTGCAGTTCAGCACAGGGCCGGAATGGACCAATCAGCCCAGATCATTTCCATCAATACTGATATCAATGCTCCTATTAACCATATAGCAGATTATACAATTATTGGCAATGTGGCTGATATCATCCCGAAAATGATCAAATTCTACAAGAAAAACTCGAAGTAAATCTACCGAAAATAATGGAAAATTTCTATAACGACAATCCCAATCTCAAGTTTCACCTTACCCATCCGTTGATGGAAAAAATAGTGAAGCTGAAAGAGTCAGGCTATAGCCAGAAAGAAAAATACGATTTCGCGCCACTCGATTTCGAAGATGCCATTGACAATTATGATAAGATCATGGAAATCATCGGCGAAATCAGCGGTGAAATTATAGCTCCCAATGCCGAATCGGTAGATAAAGAAGGGCCGAAACTTATCGATAATGAAGTTAAATATGCACGTGGTACACAACAAAACTACGATGCCCTTGTAAAAGCTGGTTTAGTAGGTTTCACACTGCCGAGAGAATATGATGGGCTCAATATGCCGGTTGTTCCTTATGTAATGTCGGGTGAAGTGGTATCGCGCGCAGATGCCGGATTTGCCAACATCTGGGGATTACAGGACTGTGCCGAAACCATTCACGAGTTCGCATCCGAAGAAATAAAAGCAGAATTCCTTCCTCGTTTTTACAAAGGAGCTACTGCTGCCATGGATCTTACCGAACCTGATGCAGGTTCCGATTTGCAAGCCGTTCAGCTTAAAGCTACCTACGATGCCGGTAAACAAACCTGGTTCCTCGATGGTGTAAAACGTTTTATTACCAATGGCGATGCCGATATTAGTTTGGTACTGGCCCGTTCGGAAGAAGGAACTTCAGATGCACGCGGACTTTCGCTTTTTGTTTACGACCGCAATCATAAAGCTGTTACGGTTCGCCGTATTGAAAACAAACTCGGTATCAAAGGATCACCTACCTGCGAGTTGGTATTCCGCAATGCTCCCGCTAAACTTATAGGCGATACCAAGTTAGGACTCATTAAATATGTGATGTCGCTGATGAACTCGGCCCGCCTGGGTGTTGGATCACAATCAGTAGGTATTGCCGAAGCTGCTTACCGCGAAGCATATAAATACGCAACTGAACGCGAGCAATTTGGTAAATCAATTATCAAATACCCTGCAGTTTACGAAATGCTTACCAACATGCAGGTTAAAATTGATGCCATGCGCACGCTGCTGTACGAAACAGCCAGGTACGTTGATATCTACAAAGCATATAATTTCACTTCGCACGAACGTAAACTTGAGCCAGAAGAACGCCAGGAAGCAAAAGTGTACCAGAAACTGGCTGATATGTTTACTCCTTTGGTAAAACTGTATTCAAGCGAAGGCTGTAACCAGATTGCCTATGATGCAATACAGATATTCGGCGGAACCGGTTATATGAAGGATTTCCCGATCGAACGCATCTACCGCGATGCCCGCATCACTACAATTTATGAAGGAACTTCGCAACTCCAGGTTGTTGCTGCAATCCGCAACGTGGGTAATGGTGCATATCTTTCAGCTATGCGCGAACGCGGCCAGTTGCAGGTAAAACCCGAACTCGAATACCTGAAGAATACCCTCGAGAAAATGACGGAACAATTTGCTAAAACCGTTGAGAAAGTAACTGAATACAGCGATAACGAATACTTCGATTTCCACTCACGCCGGTTGGTTGAGATGGCAGCCAATGTACTCATCGGGTATTTACTGCTTTACGATGCAAACCGCAGCGAGGTTTATTCAAAATCGGCTGATATTTTCATCCGCAAAGGCCGGGCCGAAAACATTGCTGCTGTCAGCTTTTTCAATAACTGCCACCCCAAGGACGTTAATGATTTCAAGAAGTAAGCACTGACACTGGTTTTCATAACCAAGTATATAATTTTAAAACGAGGTTGTTTCTTTGATGAGACAGCCTCGTTTTGTTTTTCGAAAGTGGTTTGAAGAACCAAATAACATGGTAGAAACGTTATTTGGCAATAAATCAGGAATGTTTTATAAACCAACTTTTTTGAATACTTTTGCAAGAAGTCATTTTGTGTAAACTTTGACCTTCTACCTCCAGGTATATCATGTATTCAAGTACCAAATAACATTTATAACTTGTTACTTTTCAGTCATTTACTCATACCATTTATAGTTGCCATATTCCTTGGCATCACCATGGGTGGCAGCGGCACAGGCCCTGCATTTTCGGCTGCGTTTGGAGCAAACGTACTCCGCAAAAGTCTTATTCCTGGTCTTTTCGGGATCATGGTTTTCCTGGGAGCCATTATTGCAGGTAAACAAACAGCATCTACCATTGGCAAGGACCTGATTAATCCGGATGTAATGACTTTTGCAGTGGTTTCCATTATTCTTTTTGCTGTTGCTATTTCGTTGCTCGTGGCAAATTTGTTTGGTATTCCACAGTCGACCAGTCAATCGACAGTAATGGCAGTATGGGCTGCAGGTTTATATTTTCACGAGGTAAATACCCGTAAAATTTTCCTCGAGGTTATTCCTGCATGGTTTATACTACCTGTAATTGCTTTCTTTCTGAGTCTTTTTTTCGGAAAATTTATATACCGGCCTATGCGCCGCAGGGGATTAACTATGTCGCGTTCAACCAATGTAAACCGCAAGCGTTTTATCAATGGCCTCATTTTATTCATGTCGCTGTACGTAGCTTTTTCCATTGGATCGAATAATGTGGCCAATGCGGCAGGTCCTATTGCTACAATGACTGCAAATGAATTGAATATCACCGGAGATAAAAATTATATCCTGATCATGATTTTATCCATATTAATGGTTGCGCCTAGCTTTACTATTGGCAGTTCCATTTTTGGCAATAAAATCCTGAATAACACAGGTAAGGAAATTGTGCTTTTCGGAAAATTTGAAGCAGGCATTATTGCATTTGTATCAGCAAGCTTACTTTTAATTGCTTCTGTTTCAAAAGGAATTCCAACTTCGCTTGTTCAATTAAATGTTGCAGCAATACTAGGAGTTGGCGTAGCCAAACTTGGAACACGGAATATTTTCAGAAAAACCGAAGTTAAAAAGTTCTTTGTAATGTGGGTGGTTGCCCCGGTTATTGCCTTCGTACTTTGTCTCTCATTGCTGTTCCTGGCTGATAAATTGGGCTATTTGTAAATAAAAATCCCATTACTTTAATTTTCAGCATTTTATAATACTTCTTTTTAATGACTTCAGATCAAATCATACTCGAAACTGTAGAATTTGTAAAGCATACATTAAAAGATGCTGAGGGTGGGCATGATTGGTGGCATGTGTACCGGGTCTGGAAAACTGCATGTCATATTGCTGATTTCGAACAGGTTGATAAATTCACGGTGGAATTAGGAGCATTGTTGCATGATATTGCTGATTCAAAATTTCACAATGGAAATGAAGAAATTGGTCCGGAGAAAGCCCGTACATTCCTGCAGACACTTGGCGTAGAGGAAAAAGTTATTAATCACGTGGTTAATATTATTGCCAATATTTCGTTTAAAGGCGGAAAAGTTGAGCAGAAATTCAAATCGCCCGAACTGGATGTAATACAGGATGCTGACCGGCTCGATGCGCTGGGTGCGATCGGCATTGCCCGCACATTTAATTACGGTGGGCATAAGGGTCGTGCTATTTACGATCCCGATATAAAACCTAACCTGCAACTAACTAAAGAAGAATACAAAAACAGCACCGCGCCAACCCTCAACCATTTTTATGAAAAACTACTTTTGTTAAAAGACCTGATGAATACGGAAACCGGTAAACAAATGGCCGAAAACCGACACAAATTTATGCTGGCCTACCTGGAACAGTTTTATAATGAATGGGATGGCAACTTATAACAAATACAATGATATTCATTTAGTTACAAAAATAAAAAGGACGCTGAAATCAGCGTCCTTTTTATTTAAAATATGCTGGTATTACTCAGCTGAATCAGAGGTTGCCTGCAACAGGGCCGGTTGTTCTGGCTTTTCGACCATGATCTGCATATCCTTAATTTCAGGGTTGAAATCAATATTGATAATATCTCCTGCTACCAGTTTTGTTAAAATAATCTCCTCGGCAAGCATATCTTCAACATATTTCTGTATGGCTCGCTTCAGCGGGCGGGCTCCAAATTGTTCATCCCAGCCTTTTTCCAGGATATAATCCTTGGCCCTTTCGGTGATGCGTGGCTCATAACCCATGGTGCGGATGCGTGCAAAAAGATTCGAGAGTTCAATGTCGATAATCTTATGAATATCTTCACGCTCAAGCGAATCGAAAATAATAATATCATCAATCCTGTTCAGAAATTCAGGTGCAAATGATTTTTTTAAAGCATTTTCAATAACACTAGATGCTATGGTTGAACTCTGGGATTGACGGGCACTTGTGCTAAAACCAACACCAGCACCGAAATCTTTAAGCTGTCGCGATCCGATATTTGAAGTCATGATTACAATCGTATTCTTGAAATCCACTTTACGGCCCAGGCTATCAGTAAGTTGACCATCGTCGAGCACCTGTAGTAAGAGGTGGAAAATATCAGGATGAGCTTTTTCTATTTCGTCGAGTAAAACGATAGAGTAGGGGCGACGACGAACTTTTTCGGTCAGTTGTCCCCCTTCTTCATAACCAACATAGCCCGGAGGTGCTCCTACAAGGCGGGAAACAGCAAATTTTTCCATGTACTCGCTCATATCAATGCGAATAAGGGCATCCTCTGTATCAAAGAGATAACGAGCCAGGATTTTTGCCAGGTGGGTTTTTCCAACGCCCGTTGGTCCCAGGAAAATGAAGGTTCCGATTGGTTTGTTCGGATCCTTTAATCCGGCACGGTTCCTGCGAATGGCTTTAACCACTTTTTTAATTGCTTCATCCTGCCCGATAACGGCTCCGCCAAGTTCCTTTTCCATATTCATCAGCCTCGATCCTTCATTTTCAGCGATCCGCTGAACAGGCACCCCGGTCATCATGGCAACTACTTCAGCAACGTTTTCCTCGGTAACCAGCTGCCGGTTCACTTTCGAATCTTCTTCCCAGTTCTGTTTTAAAGTCTCGAGTTGGGCCTGTGCTTTGCGCTCATCATCGCGGTAACGCGCTGCTTCTTCATATTTCTGGCCTTTAATAGCCTTCATTTTCTTTTGCCTGATTTCCTCTATGAGGCTTTCAGTGGTAATGATTTCAACCGGCACATGCATATTCGAAATATGAACACGTGCACCTGACTCATCGAGCGCATCAATGGCCTTGTCGGGCAAACAACGATCGGTCAGATAGCGGTTGGTAAGTGTAACACAGGCATTTATGGCCTCCGGGGTATATTTTACCAGGTGGTGATCCTCGTATTTTTCTTTAATCTGGTTCAGTATGATGACTGTTTCTTCCGGCGATGTGGGATCGACCAGAATTTTCTGAAATCTGCGCTCCAAAGCTCCGTCTTTTTCAATATACTGACGGTACTCATCGAGGGTTGTAGCGCCAATGCACTGTATTTCGCCCCGGGCCAATGCAGGTTTAAACATATTGCTTGCATCCAGCGATCCGCTTGCATTACCAGCACCTACAATGGTGTGAATTTCGTCAATAAATAGAATGATATCGCGGTTTTTCTCCAGTTCATTCAACACGGCCTTCATCCTTTCCTCAAACTGGCCACGATATTTGGTACCAGCTACCAGCGAAGCAAGATCAAGTGTATAAACCCTTTTGTTGAAAAGTGCACGCGATACTTTTCGTTGTGTAATTCTCAATGCAAGGCCTTCGGCAATAGCTGACTTACCAACACCAGGTTCACCAATCAGGATTGGATTGTTCTTTTTACGCCTGCTCAGTATCTGAGAAATTCGCTCAAGTTCCTTTTCGCGTCCAACAATAGGGTCGAGCCGGTTTTCTTCGGCAGCTTTTGTTAAATCACGGCCAAAGTTATCAAGTACAGGCGTTTTCGATTTGCTGTCGGCTGTCTTCCGCAGGTTTTCAATACCACCACCTTCATCGGGGTCATCATCCTGCGAACTTCCTGATAATTCATCTTTAGGATCGGAACCGGATTCTCCAAAAAACCGTTCTTTGTCGCCCTGCGATTGTGATGAGTCTTCGCCTGAAATCAGGTACGATTTTACTTCTTCTTTGAATAAATCGTAATCCACGTTAAATTTTTTAATGGACCGGGTCACCAGGTTATCCTCGTCTTTCAGTATGGCGAGCAGCAGGTGTTCAGTACCAATGAGTTCACTATTAAAAAGTTTGGCTTCGAGATAAGTGAGTTTCAGTGCACGTTCTGCCTGTTTTACCAGGGGCAGGTTATCATTAACCCTGTTGTTATTAGCAGGATTTGCAATGGCCGATTCAATGGTTCTCCGTAACTCAGCCATGTTCACATTCAGGTAACTCAATATGCGGATGGCAAGTCCTTCGCCTTCACGTATCATTCCCAATAACAAGTGTTCAACTCCAATATATTCATTTCCAAGCCTGATAGCCTCTTCACGGCTAAAAGACAACACATCTTTTACTCTTTGTGAAAATTTTGCTTCCATGTATTATTAGTCCTTTCCTTAACTAATCTGTTTATTTCTGATATTTCTTACAAATTTACAATATAAACATACAAGTTCGTAAATAGTTTGCCAAATGATTTGGATTTAAAGGCTTAAATATTCATTACCAGTATTTTGATATTATCAACAAACTCATGTTAAAAAGCATTATCAAAAAGCAAAAAATAGCGTTTTTTATATCAAAAAAAAGTGTACTTTCGTAGAGATATTGACGATAACTTAAGTCGTTATAAATGAAGGGATTAATAAATGGATAACATTCAGGACGGGGAAAGAATACTACCTGTAAATATTGAAACTCAAATGAAAGGCGCCTACATCGATTATGCGATGTCGGTAATTGTATCACGCGCACTGCCCGATGTACGCGACGGTTTAAAACCAGTTCACCGCAGGGTTTTGTACGGAATGCTTGACCTGGGGGTGCTTTCGAACAGATCATACAAAAAATCTGCCCGTATTGTAGGGGAAGTTCTTGGTAAATACCACCCACACGGCGATTCGTCGGTTTACGATGCAATGGTTCGTATGGCTCAGGAATGGTCGCTGAGATACCCCCTTGTCGACGGACAGGGTAACTTCGGTTCAATTGATGGCGATAGCCCGGCGGCTATGCGTTATACCGAGGTGAGGCTCCGTAAGTTAGCTGAAGAATTGTTGGCAGATATTGAGAAAGATACCGTTGATTTTCAATTGAATTTCGACGATACACTTGAAGAGCCCACAGTTTTACCTGCCAAAATACCACAACTGCTCATTAACGGAACATCTGGTATTGCTGTAGGTATGGCAACCAACATTCCCCCTCACAATCTTACCGAGGTAATTAACGGTTGTATTGCTTATATTGATGACAGGGAAATTTCTATCGAAGACCTGATGAAATACATCAAGGCTCCCGATTTCCCAACCGGTGGCGTTATTTATGGATACGAAGGTGTTCGTGAAGCATATGAAACCGGTCGCGGCCGGTTGGTAATGCGTGGTGAAGCTACCTTCGAAACTGACGAAAAAGGTCGCGAAGCTATTATAGTGACTTCAATACCATACCAGGTTAACAAGGCAGAAATGATTAAAAAAACTGCCGACCTTGTAAATGAGAAAAAGATTGAAGGTATATACGATATACGCGACGAGAGCGATAGGAGCGGGCTGCGTATTGTTTACGAACTGAAAAAAGATGCAGTATCGAATGTTGTATTGAATAAACTCTATCAATACACAGGCTTGCAAACCTCTTTCAGCACCAATGCCATTGCACTTGTAAAAGGTCGTCCTTACCAGCTCAACCTCAAACAGCTGATTGCTCACTTTATCGATCATCGCCACGAAGTAATACTGAGGCGTACACGTTTCGAACTTGCGGAAGCACAAAAACGTGCACATATACTTGAAGGATTGCTGATTGCACTCGATAACATTGATGAAGTAATTGCCATTATCAGGGCAGCTGCTTCGCCCGATGAGGCAAGGGTTAACCTGATGGAACGCTTTACTTTGAGCGAAATCCAGGCTAAAGCCATCCTGGATATGCGTCTGCAGCGTTTAACAGGTCTGGAAAGAGAAAAACTGAAAGAAGAATATGCCGAATTGATGAAAATCATTGCATATTACCTCGAAGTGCTTGCCAATGAAACCTTACAGTTCGAAATTATTAAAAATGAACTCATTGAGGTTAAAGAAAAATATGGCGACGAACGCAAAACCCGAATCGAGCTTAATTCAAAAGATTTCAGGATCGAAGATACCATTGCCGATGAAGCAGTTGTAATTACCATATCCCATATGGGGTATATGAAGCGCACGCCGCTTTCGGAATATCGCCGTCAAAGCAGGGGAGGACGTGGTGCCAAGGGTTCCGACATCCGTGAAGAGGACTTCCTGGAACACCTTTATATTGCAACGGCACATAATTATATGCTTTTCTTTACCGAAAAAGGTAAGTGTTTCTGGCTCAGGGTTTACGAAATACCCGAAGGTGGAAAAACCTCTAAAGGCAGGGCTATTCAGAATATGCTGAATATTGAAGCCGATGATAAAGTAAGAGCCATCATCAACCTGAAAGATCTGAAAGACGAAGATTATGTAAATAACAATTACATTATTCTTTGTACAAAGAAAGGAACCATCAAAAAAACCTCGCTCGAAGCTTATTCCAGACCACGTCAAAACGGAATTAATGCAATAAATATAAACGAAGGCGATCAGTTGCTTGAAGCCAGGCTTACCAACGGAACAAGCGAAGTACTTATGGCACTGCGCAGTGGCAGGGCAATCCGGTTTAACGAATCAACCGTACGTCCCATGGGGCGTACCGCTACCGGTGTTAGAGGTATAACCCTGGGAGGGAAGGACGATGAAGTGATTGGCATGATATGTGTTAATAGTACAGAAGAGTCCATTCTTGTTGTATCAGAAAAGGGATATGGTAAACGATCCGACCTGGAAGATTACAGGGTAACGAACAGGGGAGGCAAAGGAGTAAAAACCATTAATGTCACCGAAAAAACCGGAAGCCTGATCGCAATTAAGAATGTTACTGATACTGACGACCTGATGATTATTAACCTTTCAGGAATCATAATCAGGATGGGAGTAAGCGAACTGAGAGTGATGGGACGTGCAACCCAGGGAGTACGACTCATAAACCTGAAAGACGACGATGGAATTGCTGCCGTAGCAAAGGTTGAATGCGAACTGGTTGAAACTGAAGATGCTGAAATAACGGATGATGTAATAACAGCAGAAATTGATGGTGAGGACGAATCTTCAGAGGAAAACAATAAAACGGAAATAATTGAAGAATAAATTGATTGAGGTCACCATTTAGATTCATATCTTTGAGCATTGTAAATAAAGAGAATTATGGAAATATTCAGGGGTCAAAACCTCATAGAGTTTGCTGAACGCTTCAAAACAGATGATGACTGTAAAAAATATTTGTCAGCAATTAAATGGGAATACGGTTTCACCTGCCGGAAATGTGGTCATACAAAGTATCAAGAGCGAAAAAACTATTCCCGAACATGTAACCTTTGTAGTGATACCGAATCTCCAATGGCAAACACTCTTTTCCATAAAGTAAAGTTTGGATTGCGTAAAGCATTCTTTATGTGTTTTGAGATGGCTACAACAACAAAAAGCTTATCAGCATCACAAATGAGCGTACGATTTGGAGTCAGGGAGAATACCGCAAGACTGTTCATGCATAAGGTTAGAGAAGCAATGAAATCAAGTAAAAATTACCCAATGGATGGGAATGTTCACATAGATGAGTTTGTTGTTGGTGGCAAAGAGGAAGATAAGCCAGGACGAAGCTATGACAGCAAAAAGAAGAAATCCATTTGTGCCGTTGAGTTAACTGAAGACGGGAAAGTTAAAAGATTTTATGCCTTAAAAATCAAAGATTTCTCCTCAAAATCATTAAGAACGATTTTTGATAAACACGTAAGTACACATGCATCTGTAACGACTGATGAATGGAAGGGGTATCGGCCCATCATGAAAGATTACAGTATTGATCAAATCCCCAGTAAAAGCGGAGGCAATTTTAAGGCCCTACACACGATGATCCATCAAGTCAAATCATGGCTAAGAACTACTTATTCCTGGGTTAGCGAAAAAAATATTGAACGATACTTCAATGAGTTTTGTTATCGGATTAACCGTTCGCAAATGAAAGAAACCATTTTCAATAATTTAATCAGAAGAATGGTAGTTGCTGATAAAGTTACACATCAGCAAATAATATGTAGCTAAATAATGACCTCAATAAATTGAAATACCCAAATCATATTAAAATAACCCTAACTAAAAGAAACAATTAAACATTAAAAATTAAGGAAATGAAAAGAACCCTTGTTTTATTTACCCTAATTATGCTGGTAAGTGGAGCTTTCGCTCAATTTAAAAAAGACAAAAATGCAGCTTCCAGCGCCTGGAATAAAAATGACCTGGCTAAAGCAAAAGAGTCAATAGAAAAAGCTATTGCTTATCCTGAAGCAGAAACTGATGCCAAAGTATGGTTTAACAGAGGAAATATCTACCTGGATATTCATCTTCTGACTCCTAAAAAAGAGAAAATTCAGAAAGGTATGAATAAACTTGAACTGCTTGGAGCTCTCGGAGAACCTAGTTCAACTGAAAAATCAGGTGGAAATGAAGTCATGTACTATAATGACATGAACGTGGCACTGACCATGAACGCTGAAGGAAAAGTTGAAGCCATCAACGAAATTCCTAAGGAAAAAGGTATTCAGTCACCTATTGTTCCCAATGCACTTGATATTGCTTACGAATCATTTTTAAAAGCACGTACAATTGATGTAAAAGAAAGCATGAAATCGGATATTGCTGCTAAACTGAAAGTTGTTGGAAGTGAGTATTTTAACACAGGTATTTCATTTTTCCAGCAGAACGATTACGATAAAGGCCTTGCTAACTTCCAGAAAACCGTTGCCATCAGCAATGAAAATCACATTATCGATACATTGGCAAACTATGGCGAAGCACTTTGTTTAGAGAAAAAAGCTGCTGCTGACAAAGCATTCCTCGATCAGGCAATTGCAAAATACCAGTACCTGGTTGACATTAAAATGAAAGAAGTTAGCATATTTACATCACTTGCAATGCTTTACAAAGAAAAAGGCGACCTTGATAAAGGATCAGAAGTTATCAACCAGGGTAAAGCCGTTTTCCCGGGAAATACTGACCTGGTGATTACCGAAGCCAATATGTATATCTCAACCAATAACCATGCAAAGGCAATCAATAGCCTTATGGTTGCCAAGGAAAAAGAACCAAACAATGTTTCGGTACTGTACGCAGTTGGCGTAACTTACGACCTTCTGAAAAATGATACCAAACTTCCGGCCGACGAAAGAGAAAAATATTTCAACGAAGCTGTTAAAGCTTACAAAGAAACAATTGCAGTTGATCCTAATTTCTTTGATGCAGTATTTAACCTGGGCGCGCTCTATTTTAACAAAGGGGGAGAAGTTATCAATGAAGCCAATAAACTGCCGATCAGCGAAACTGCAAAATATGAAAAAATGATTGCTGATGGAAACAGCTATCTGAATCTTGCATTACCATATCTCGAAACTTGCGAAACTTTGCAGCCTAAAGATAAAAACACACTTGTGTCGCTGAAGGAAATCTATACCCGTCTGAACATGACTCAGAAACTGGGTGCTGTAAACGAAAAACTCAGCAACCTATAACTTTATTATATTCGGTAAAAAGAGGAGCCTGGTTTTGCCAGGCTCTTTTATTTAATATTTTCTATTTAACATAATATTAATTATGGGCTAATTGGGTTTATTAAATTTTACCAGTTTAGCGACCAGAATTCATAGCCTAATCTGAACCTGGGTTAAGCTTCTGAGAATCGAAAAAATAACTGTTCAAATAATGTTGCTCGGAAAAAATGAAATTCAGGCACGTCAAATATCAGAACTTTCAGGCAGCAAATCCGTATAAGGCATATTTAACTGCTTGATATCCTGAATTGCACTTCCGGCAATTCCCTTGATGGATCCATGCATATCAATCGTATTGGTGATCACTTTTTCGAGCTGTTTTTCCCGCATTTTCCAGATTCGCTGCATGGCACGTTTTTCACTGTCCAGGTCAGCCTGCATTTGAGTAAATCCTTCCACGATGGCTTCAATTTGCAGCCTGAAAGTATTGCTTGTCAGGAAATCGTATAAAAGACTCATTTTATCGCCTTTATTTTCCTGCGAAACTGTTGCATTACTGATCTGTATCAGAGCTTCCCTCAGCACTTTGCATAATCCTTTAAATTCATCATATGTAGATATCCAGATACCATCTTTCATGCCCATACGATCCATATCGGATGGCAACACATCGGTTACCAGTACACCAATATTAGAGCCTCTTTCGCGGATATCGCCCTTAAACTTTTCAATCCAGCTTGGCTGGAAATCTTTTGTCCGCTTACTCTCATAATAAATGGTACCACAATTTTGCCGGGTCCGGGTATTCACGGTTTGAATACAATCGCCACCGCGTGCACCTTTTTTAATTTCTTCAATGGTATCCAGCGGGAAATTGGCTGTTAACCATTCCTCGATGGCAAGTTCCTGAACTTCGCCCTGCAACTGCATGGAGCCTTGCTCCTGTTTGCGCTTCATTTCTTCGGTCAGCTTTTTCTGGTCCTCCAGCTGCTTTTGCAATTCCCTAATTGCCAACTCATTGCGATCCGATTCAATCTTCCTGATCTTTTCTCTTTCTTCGATAAGTTTCAGATTGATAGCTTTTTCGGCTTCGGCTAATACGTTCTCTTTCAGTTCATCTTTTTCCCGCTTTAAGCGTTCAATTTCAGCCTTACTCCTGCTAAGTTCCTTGAGTTTCTCTGATTGTTCCTTGAGTTCTGTTTGCATAAGCGAAACTTGCTCAGCCTGCTCTTCCGAAATTTTTATTTTAAGCTGTTTTTCAATCAGTTGACGTTCTTCCCGAAGTTTTAATTGTAATTTCTCCTGGAAAAGTTCATTCTCTTTTTGCTTCTTTTTTTCAAAATCTTCTTTTTGCTGGTTCAAAATTAAAAGTTCAGCATCATATTTTTTCTTTTCCTCTGCAAGCTGTGCCGTATAGCGTTTTTTGAAATCATCTTCGAGTTGATGATACAATATTTCATTAACATTTATTTCGGTGCCACAATTGGGGCATTCAATTTTTGTTTCTCTTTCCATATAACTGTAATTGTGAAAGTTGAATTTTTCAGAACAGTGTGAAAATTTACTGTTTCCAATCCACTAACTTACAAAAAAAAAGCCTCGCAATGCGAAGCTTTTTCTGCATACATGCTTTTTTAAACAGGCTGAACAATGACTAACCTGAAGATCTGGTTCCCGGGATTTTGAGTTTTGTGGTCACTTTCATAATAATCAATTGAAAACACACCCGGTTTCATGGAATAAAAGTACCCTCCTTCATAATTAATTCCGTCATTCGATTGGTAAAAATAATTGAAAGGTACTGAAGTCCATACATTATCACGTTTAATGTAAAGTGTAACCATACCGTGTTCAATTACATTGTTAGTGATTTCAGGAAAATCCAGATCTACAGCATATCCAAATCCTTGTTGACCAAAGGTTCCATATTCTACCCATTCTCCACTCTGCACATTAAAATCTACTGTTCTCATATCAGCATTACCACCCACAACATTTGTAACGTATTCTTTAGTACAGGAAGTCATTAACAGTGATACAGCCATAAGTGCAATAAAAACAAGCTTTTTCATAGATTTGTATTTTTAGTGTATAAATCAAAATTAATCAATTATCGTTCCAGAAAGGAAATTTAAAAGTAGTTTTATGATAATTATTACAAATAGGTGTTCTCCCGGAAAATCTGTTTAATAATTTGTATTTTTACATAACAAATCAGCAATGGTATCATGAAAATACTCAGGCGCATACTTCTTTTTTTGCTTTGTATTATACTTTTTGCTGCTGCAACAGGGCTGCTGTTACCACGCAAAGTTAGCGTGGAGAGGAGCTTGTTCATACAAGCAAGACCTTACCGTATTTTCACCTGGATAAATGCTTTGGATAAATGGAAACTTTGGTCGCCATTATTGCAATCGGAGACAAATATGCAGTTAAGCCACATCGGACCAAAAACAGGCACAGGATCTTCATTAAAATGGTATAGCCAGGACAAAAACATTGGTTCAGGAACTTTAACTATTATATCTTCAGTGTCATATGATTCCATCAGGGTCATTATTGATTTCAATAATCATGGTAAATCTGCCGCATTTTTCAGGCTTAAGGAATCAGGAATAAAAACAAAAGTGAGCTGGAGTATCGAGAGTGATCTTGGAATGAATCCATTGTCAAGATGGATCGGTTTGTTCTCCGATCGGTTAATTGGTCCTGATCTTGAAAAAGGTCTATCCGAACTTGATTTGCTTGTTATGGGTTCGAAAAAAGTGGACGGATTCGAAATTTTTGATTTCGAAGTACCTGAGCGCGTAATGGTTTCGGTTCGGGATACAGCTTCTCCGGCCACAATAGCGGTTAAGTTAACAAAAATGTACAAAAGGTTATCCGTCTTTCTCAATTCCAGGGGCCTCCCTCCTACCGGCTCGCCAATTGCTGTTTTTCACACTTTATCAGGTAACGTTTTTGATATTGAAGCTTCTATACCCATCGCATCGGCTGTAGTTGTTCCCGAAGGGATATTTTGTTCCATCAGCAAAGCTCAGCAAACTATCATGACGAATTATGTAGGTCCATACAGGTATATTTCAGCAGCTTACAATGTCATGCAAAAATACATTAACGATAATGAAGTTCGGGTAACCGGGCCTTTATGGGAAGAATATGTAAACCGGTCCGGTCTTTTGGCAGATACCAACAGCTGGCAAACAAATATCTATTTCCCTGTTGACTGATTTTCAATTTTTAAATGAATTGATTCGATTAATTTTAAGGTAGAAAAGAAATGCTGAACAGAATTTATTACCTTGGAGGATTGAAATTTCACAACATTTTAATAATGACACCCAATGATGGAAAATTCGGAAAAATTACCCAAAATAGTCGAACAGGATCCATGGCTGATGCAGGCTGCCAACGATATAATTGCACGGCATAACAGGTTCAGGTCAAAATTGGAGTACATCGAAAGTATCTCCGGAAGTATCGAAAAATTCGCTGCTGCATACGAATATATGGGTATTTCATTTATCCCTGAAGAAAACTGCTGGATATACCGCGAATGGGCTCCTGCTGCACATGGATTATTTTTAACGGGCGATTTCAACCATTGGAACCAATACTCTCATCCCCTGCAAAAAATGGACAATGGCATATGGGAGATTAAACTGAACGCCAGTTATTATGGCTCTGTTTTTACACATGGGAGCAAAATCAAAGTCCTGGTTAAAAGTAAAATAGGCGACCAACTGCGAATTCCGGCATATATCAGGAGGGTTATTCAGGATGAGGACACCAAAAACTTCAGCGGTCAGCTCTGGTTCCCACCTGAATTCGACTGGCAGAATGATACTTTCGACATTCGCAAACAGGGCGATTTGTTTATTTACGAAGCGCATGTAGGAATGGCGCAGGAAAAAGAGGGTATCGGGACCTACAATGAATTTACAGAGAATATACTTCCACGCATTAAAAAAGCGGGTTATAATGCAGTTCAGCTCATGGCAATACAGGAGCATCCGTATTATGGATCATTTGGTTATCATGTTTCAAGTTTCTTTGCACCCTCATCCAGGTTTGGTACACCAGAAGACCTGAAGTTGCTCATTAAAACAGCTCATGATATGGGCATTGCCGTAATTATGGACCTGGTGCATTCACACACTGTTAAAAACCTGAACGAGGGACTTAACCTTTTTGATGGCAGCGAAACACAGTATTTTCATGCCGGAGCCAGGGGCGAGCATCCAAACTGGGATTCAAAACTATTTGATTACGGGAAAACAGAAGTATTACAATTTTTACTTTCGAACATCAGGTACTGGCTTAAAGAATTTCATTTCGACGGGTTCCGGTTCGATGGTGTAGGATCAATGCTCTATTTCCACCATGGGGATGAACCTATTGATAACATTGATAAATACTTTAACCAGGGCGTTGAATACGACGCAGTTACATACCTGACACTGGCCAATCATTTAAGCCATATTATTAATCCGAATGCCGTTACTATTGCCGAAGATGTGTCGGGCATGCCGGGTTTAGCATCACCGGTTAACGACGGCGGTATCGGATTTGATTACCGGTTGGGTATGGGAATCCCCGACTTTTGGATAAAATACCTGAAAGAGTACACAGATGAACAATGGAGCATGGGTGAAATCTGGCAGGTGCTTAACGACAGGCTTCCGTATGTTAAAACTGTGAGCTATTGCGAATCGCACGACCAGGCATTGGTTGGAGATAAAACAATTGCTTTCAGGCTGATGGATAAAGAGATGTACTTCAACATGCGTTCGTCCGATGAAAATATGGTTGTTGAGCGAGGAATAGCACTACATAAAATGCTGAGGCTTATAACAGTAGCGCTTGGAGGACAAGCTTACCTTAATTTCATGGGAAATGAATTTGGCCATCCCGAGTGGATAGACTTTCCACGAGAAGGAAACGACTGGAGTTACAAATATGCACGCCGGCAATGGTCGCTAATGGATAATCCGCTTTTGCGTTATCACTATCTGTCTGATTTCGACCGGGAAATGATAAAACTGGTAAGGGGAGCAAAACTCTTAAGTACACTGTATGCCAACCAGTTTAATTGCGACGAGAACAACAAATGCCTGGTTTTTGAGCGGGCCGGGCTCATTTTTCTTTTCAACTTTCACACCACCGGATCAATTCCCGGGTATGAATTCACAGTCCCCGAGCCTGGTGACTATAAGATTGTGCTCAACACGGATCATGTTAACTTTGGAGGACACGGAAGAATAAATGAAAATATGGTTTATAGTACACGTTTGGACGAAACAACATCTACAAACCGCTTAAGCGTTTATTCCACAAACCGGACTGCCATTGTACTGTCTAAAGTCAAGTAGGATTCCTATGAGACAAAAAACTTGTTAATTTATCAAAAAAAATATGATTTTTTATTTTTCTGCCGTATAATTGTGGCACCAATTTGAATAAAAATCAGCTAGAACAATGCAGGCTAATCGTAAAAAACTGATAATCAACTATGCAAATGTCTCCCCTGAATTAATGGAGGCTATTCGTAAAAAATATCCTTTGGGCTGGATCAACAATACAATTAAGGTACCCCTGGCTGGTGGAGCATTTTTTTACGCCATTACACTCGATACGGAAGAAGCTAGTTACCTGATTAAAGTACCGGTAAAGGTTGATACCAAAACCGATAAAGATGAGGACTTCTTCGACACCGCACTTGATTTAAAAGAAACAGATGATCGTGATGAAGAAGAGGAAGAAAAGGAAAAAATTGCAGATAAAGATATTGATGAATAACCAATGTGTTTTTCGTTAACATATTTTAACAATGATTTTTACAGTTAATTAATCAGGAAATTATATTTTAGCCCTGTAAAGATCAAACGGCATTATTTTTTCTTATAAATAATTAAAAAACACTCAAAAGAGAGGGATTCCACCTCTCTTTTTTGTTTTCAGCTGTTTCCTATTTCAAGAGGAAGACCCGATGATGACTGGCATTTTCTAGCCTACAAGCACATTAATTTCGGAATACCTGTACTTGGTATAAACAATCCGTTTGGTAAGTGCCAGCGCCAGGGTAAGTGTTCCGATCCTGCCGATATACATAGTGAGTATAATGATAATTTTGCCTGCATAACTCAGCGTCGATGTTATTCCGGTTGAAAGCCCGACAGTACCGAATGCCGAAATCTCCTCAAAAAGCAGGTTTATAAAATTTTTATCCGGTTCGGTTATGGAAAGCATAAAGGTTGAAATAAATATCAACGATATAGAGAACATAGCTATAGAGTAAGCTTTGTGTATAGTTTCACTCGAAATCGTATGTTTTACGATTTCCACATTTTTCCGACCTTTAATTGTGCTGATAGCCGAACGTATAATTACCGAAAAGGTTGTTGTTTTAATCCCACCTCCGGTTGAACCTGGCGATGCACCAACAAACATCAGGAACATCATAAAAATCAAAACAGGTTGACCGAGATGCGTAAAATCTACCGAGTTAAAACCTGCTGTCCGGCAGGTTACAGATTGAAATATCGATGAAACTATGCTTCCATAAATACCATAACCTGAAATCGAATGCCTGTATTCCACAAAGTAAAAAACGATAGCGCCGGCAATTACAAGGTAAAATGAAGTATGCAGTGCTATGCGTGAATGCGTTTGCAGCCTTTTCCACTTCAGTTTGCGTCGTTCCTTGATGTTTCGTATTCCAAAAATATCTTCAAGCACAATAAATCCGATTCCGCCAAAGAAAATGAGGGCTGAAATTACAAGTTGCAGGTTATATGCATGACGCACTGTTATATCGTAGAGATTGTCAGTAAATAATCCAAATCCTGCGTTATTAAATGCTGAAACAGAATGAAAAACAGAAAAATATATTTTTTCACCTAATCCTTTAAATATCATTTCATTAGGCCATGTTATATAAAGCATAAATGCGCCTATAATTTCAATAAAGATGCTGTACAAAAATATTTTTTGAAGTAAAACCCTGGTATTGCTGAGTTTGTCAGCCGAAACCATATCCTTAATAAGCGATTGCATCCGTACACCAGCTGAATTGCGATAAAATGTGGCAAATAAAGTAGCGAATGAAATGATATTTAATCCGCCAACCTGGATTAAGAGCATGATAATGGTCTTACCTTTCAGGGTGAAACAGGTTGCAGTATCAACAGCTACCAGGCCTGTAACACAACAAGCACTTGTTGATGTAAATAAAGCATCAATTGCACTGATACCGGAAACAGTCATTTCTGGCAACAAAAGCAAGCCTGCTCCGGAAATAATTATAAATATAAAGGAGAGTGCTAACAGCCCCGAAGGACCAATTTTCACATAATCAATAAATCGTCCTGCTTTGCCAAGTTCAACACTGATGATGATAAAAAAGTAGAATTGTATGAAAAGATTATAATAGGTATGTATTCCAGGAAATCCAACCAACTGCATGAGCTGCTGAACGATATGTTCTCCCGTAAACAAACTGACAAACTGATCGAAAGCAATAAGTGCCAATAAATAGCCTTCAAATCTGTTACTTTTAATAAAATCAACAGGATGAAATTCATAAAATATCCTGATCAGAAATTTCACAACATAGAAAATCAGGCTAAATCCAATGATGTTCTCTGTAAGATTCAGGCTGTGAGGAGTTTGACGATAACCATGCTGATAAATAATGGCTGCAATGGTAAAAAGTGAAACAATAATACTTGCAATGTGCAATGCCCGCATAACGTAAATACGATGTGGGTATAGACGAATATTTATAAACTCCCTGACCTGGAAAACCCTGTCCTTCAGCATATACTAGGTGTTAATCTCAAGAAACCTGTCAATATCATGAACATGGCCAAAGATCACCAGCCTGTCGGTAGCTTGCAGCGATTGCTTTGAATCGGGGACGCCAATAATATGATGCTCAATTATTTCTTTTCCATCCTTGATTAAACGCAATTCCTCTTTAATGGTTATTAAGCTGAGTTTGTATTTATCGCGCAAATCAATTTCGCCAAAAGTTTTATTGATACAATTTTTAGGGCTGAGTAGCTCAACAACACGGTGATTATCGGGTAGTTGCAAATAGCTGACAATATTCGGATTAAGCATACGTTCAGCCACAATAATTCCAACTTCCTCTTCAGGCGAAAGCACCTCGGTAATGCCCATTTTTTCGAGTATTATCCTTTGGGCTTCCCCATTGGCACGTGTAATGATACGTTTCACATTCAGGTCGAGTAAGATAGATGCACAGAGCAACCTCTGTTCAAAGTCAGAACCAATTGCAACAACAACCGCATCAAAATCTTCAATACCTTGTCCCTGCAGCGCTCTCTTATCAGTTGCATCAAGTGCAACGGCATATGCAACATCATTACTGATGTTATCAATAATTTCAGAATCACTGTCAATTGCCATTACCTCGTAACCTTTTGCAGAAATAGCTTTGGCAATAGCTTTGCCAAATTGCCCGATTCCAATTACTGCATATTTGTTCCCCGCCATACAATCTATTTTTTTTGAGAGAGCAAATTTACATTGATTATAACAGAAATAAATGCGTTGTTCGAAATATCTTCAACATTCCTTTACATTCAGAGCAAATTTTAGAACAATCATTTAGTAATTGAGTCTATCTGCGTAAAATATTTTTAATTAAGCAAGCTTTTGTCATTTATTTGCATTGTGAAAAATTTAATCAGAAAAATATTGGTTCATTGATTATAAAAGGTGCTAACTTTGTTAAAAATCAGTCTAAGGCCTTTTTCTTCAGAAACACAATTCGAATGCATGAAATCAAAATGGGCTTGTACACTAATTAATCCAGGTATTTGGGGATAGAAAAACGAAATTTCCCTGGATTTTTTTAGCCGGCAAACTACAAATCTCAAAACACTTATTATGGCGTTGCTTATTAAAATATATCCGGAAAACCCTAACGAAAAACAATTGCGAATGGTTTTGGAGTGCTTACGCGATGGTGGGATTATTGTATATCCGACAGATACGATTTACGGTATTGGATGCGATATTTTTAAAAGCAGAAGTATAGATAAAATCTGCTATTTAAGAGGAATTAAGCCCGGGAAGTCGACCTTTTCATTTATTTGTTCTGATGTTAGTCACCTGTCTGATTATTGCAAACCCATTGAGAATAATATTTTCAAAGTGATGAAGGCAAATCTGCCAGGTCCTTTTACTTTTATTTTGAATGCAAGTAACAATGTACCGCGGCATATCCAGAGTAAAAGAAAAACCGTTGGTATCAGGATTCCGAACAACCCGATTACGCTCGAATTAGTCCGGATGCTAGGAAACCCTATCATGTCGACCTCTGTGCACGATGATGATGATATCATTGAATATACCACTGATCCGGAATTGATTTATGAAAAATTCGCGAACAGTGTTGACCTGGTAATAGATGCAGGTATGGGAGGCAATATTCCTTCGACAGTACTGGATTGTACGGATGGCAATGTAACTATATTAAGGGAAGGGAAAGGAATTTTGCGTTTATAAAGTTAACAGTAAGGCGAATTATAGGCAAAGATAAATCCATTTGCCAGGTCTTCGATGCTTGTAAATTTAAATTTGCAACAAACTCCTGAATACTAATAATATAAAGGCAAAGACATCAGAATAAAGAAAAATATTTTCATTTTTTGTTGCACAATTGAAAGAAAGATGTACCTTTGCACCCTCAAAACAACGAGAATGATTCGCTAGCTCAGCAGGTAGAGCACATCCCTTTTAAGGATGGGGTCTTGG
>CALCJE010000180.1 GCA_937965665.1 uncultured Bacteroidales bacterium | reverse complement strand
TTTCGGCCCGACTATATTTACTGTGGCGATACAGCCGATGACGCCAGGAAAATAACAGAATGGCTGATGGGTTATACTGATAAATAAGCGCTTTTCAGGAATATTTTTTCATTTTTTTTCCCCAATTTGAGTTTTATTAAAGTACAAACACAATAGATATCAATTTTATACGACTGATTTTCAGCATTTTAAAATATTATTGTTAAAAAGTATTAATTATTCAGATAATATCTTATTTTTGTGTTCAACTATCAATCAAATAATTACTAATACCCATTACAAATGTCTACTGGAAAAGTAAAATTTTTTAATCAGCAAAAAGGATTCGGCTTTATTGTTGATGATGAAACTCAAAAAGAAGTTTTTGTACACGTTACCGGCCTGATCGACAAAATTAAAGACGACGATCTCGTTAGTTTTGAAGTTGTTGAAGATCGCCGCGGTCCTAAGGCAATCAATGTTAAGATGCAATAAATCAGCATTGAACTTCTACGAAAGCTTCCGAAAGGAAGCTTTTTTTTTGTCATTACCGGTTCAAACTACCTTGTTTGCAGTCAGTTCTTCACAAGGTTTATTGCCCGATTCTTGCTACTTTTGCAGGCCAGTCACTTATTAATACCACCGCAACATTGAACTACCTCCAGGTTGATAATTTATCCAAAGCCTACGGCGAAAAAGTACTTTTCCGTAACATCAGTTTTAGTATCGATAAAGGGCAAAAAGTAGCCCTCATTGCCCGAAACGGTACAGGCAAGAGTTCGCTTATGCATATCCTGGCCGGCCTGGAAGCTCCCGATTCAGGCAACATTATTACCCGAAAAGACCTTCGTATCGGTTACCTACAGCAGAATCCAAAGCTGGATGAGACTAAAACCATCCTCGATACCATTTTCTCGACCGGCACCAGTCTCATGAAAGTTATCCATGATTATGAGTTCGCGCTCGAACAGGTAAAGCATAATCCCGGCACTGAAAGTAACAACCTACTGAATCACAGTACATCCGAAATGGATGCCTCTGGTGCATGGGACTACGAAACCCGGGCCCGCGAAATCCTGGGTCAGTTTTCGATAAACGATTTATCACAACCTGTAAGCAAGCTGTCGGGCGGTCAGCGAAAAAAGATAGCACTGGCCCGTACCTTACTCGATTCGCCCGATCTGCTGCTTATGGATGAGCCTACCAACCACCTCGATTTCGAGATGATTGAATGGCTGGAAGATTACCTCTCGCGCGAAGCATTGAGCCTGCTGCTGGTTACGCACGATCGCTATTTCCTCGACAATGTTTGCGACGTCATCCTTGAAATGGATCAGAACTCCATATTTGCCTATAAAGGCAATTACAGCTATTACCTGGAGAAAAAGGAAGCCCGGCAACTAGCTGAAGAAATGTCGACAGAGAAAGCCAAGAACCTTTATCGCACAGAGTTGGAATGGATCCGCAGGATGCCAAAAGCCAGGGGCACAAAATCGAAAGCCCGTATTTCAGCTTTCGACGACCTGGAAACCAGGGCTAAATTTAAAAATGACGACAAAAGCATAAAATTTGGTGTAAATGCCAACCGACTGGGAGGCAAAATCATTGAAATTGAACACCTCAGCAAGAGCTTCGGTAATTTTAAAGCTGTTGACGACATCTCCTATATTTTTAAAAGAGGCGAAAAAATCGGAATTGTAGGACTCAACGGCACCGGGAAATCGACATTTCTGAACCTGGTTGCAGGCCGGCTGGCGCCTGACAAAGGCAAAATATCGGTTGGCCAGACCGTGGTGATGAGTTATTACACCCAGAACGGGCTTGTACTGAATGAGGACAAACGTGTTATAGATATTGTAAAAGAAGTAGCCGAGGAAATTAAACTCGAAAAAGGGAGTATGTCGGCATCGCAGTTTTTACAGCATTTCGATTTCTCGTACCCCGTGCAACAGGCCTATTTCAGTGCATTGAGCGGGGGTGAACGCCGAAGGCTTTATCTTTTACTACAGCTGATTCGCAATCCCAATTTCCTGATCCTCGACGAACCTACCAACGACCTCGATATTTACACGCTGCAGGTGCTGGAAGAATTCCTGCAGGACTTTGCAGGTTGCGTTCTCATTGTTTCGCACGACAGGTTTTTACTCGACAAACTTTGCGACCATGTTTTTGTTTTCGAGGGTGAAGGTAAAATAAAGGACTTTTACGGCAATTATACTGATTATTACCAGTGGCGGATAAAGGAACAGAAACTTGCGCAGCGAAACAATAAGCAGCTCAGGGAAGAAAAAACCGTGGTGAAGGAGAAGAAAACTTCTGCAAAACCAACATATAAACAGCTTAAAGATTTTGAATTGCTCGAAAAGCAAATCCATGAGCTTGAAACAGAAAAAGACCTGGTAATCGGCCGGATGAATTCGGGCAACGAAACCCCTGAAAACATAACAGTCCTGTCCGTAAAATACAACGAACTGGTTCAGCTTATCGACGAGAAAACCATGCAATGGATGGAACTGGCTGAAATTATCGAAAATGCGAAACCTTAATAAGAACTAAATTCTTTTTTAGTCTGCCGGGGTAATAGCTGTTGCTTTAATCCGCCACGCTGGTTTCATCCATGTTTTCTTTTTACGGGCTTTCCACAAAAACAGTGCAGCAGTCAGCAATCCAATGATAACTGCAGGCAGCGAGTTTTCGGGCCCGAAACTTCCGCCAGTCAGAAGTTCGTGGCCACTGATGACGGGATTTATCAGACTTTTTGAAATACCAGTCCCGGAAACCGCCGTACCATAAATGCCGCCTTCGGAAAGATTCCATGCAAAATGTATAAATATTGGAAGCCATAAATTCCTCCTATAGATGTACGCTGCCCCTAGCAGCAAACCTGCTTCTATTACAATGGCAACAGCCGAAAACAAAGTGCTGTTGGGGTTTCCGAGGTGACCGAACCCAAATATAGATGAAGAAATAACCAATGCCCAGGCTGATCCCAGCTTTTCTTCCGTTATCCTGAAAATCACCCCGCGGAATAGCAATTCCTCGAAAACTGCACTCGAAACGGCTACACTGAAAGCCGGAAGCAGAAACGAAACTGGGTTCACCGATTTTATAGTATATGCGTTGCCCAGGTACATGACCAGGATTACCAGTGACAAGATGAGGAACCCTGTTAAAAAGCCGGTTAAAGCGTTGAAGGTAAAACCCGAGGTAGAAAGTTCGGCAATGGATCGCCTTTCGTAGG
Source organism: uncultured Bacteroidales bacterium (assembly GCA_937965665.1). GTDB lineage: Bacteria > Bacteroidota > Bacteroidia > Bacteroidales > UBA4417 > UBA4417. The sequence continues at coordinate 2,171 of CALCJE010000180.1, read as the reverse complement.
ATTTGAAAAGATAAATGTATGTTACCAGGGTTAATGCCGCTGTAACAACAGCAACTATCAGGTCCTTAAGCTCCTTACCTATTGACGCAAATTTTAGTAAGGCATTCATGCCAAGCTGGGCAATTAAAGCAGCCGCCACCAGCGTGAGTACGCCAACAATGATCCGGGTAAGCGGGAAGTGAAAAAACCTGAATATTTTTGTTTGTTTCTCCATACTTTGTCTCTCTATCATAACCTGAATGAAAAAACCCCGGTATTGCTACCAGGGTTTGTAATAATAACCTGAAAGATTAGCCCTGTTGAAGCATAACCGGCATAACCAGCATCAGTATATCTTCATCCGGATTATCGTGATTTGCCGGAACAATAATACCGGCACGGGTCGGTCCCGAAAGCTGGAAAAGGATTTCGGGCGATTCGAGGTTGTTCACCATCTCGAGCAGGAAGCGCGAGTTGAACCCTATTTCCATATCTTCACCGGCGTAGGTGCAATTCAGCCTTTCAACACCTTCGTTTGAATAATCAATATCCTCGGCATTCATCAGCAACTCCTGGCCGCTGATACGCAACCTAACCTGGTGGGTCGACTGGTTGGCAAACGGCGAAAGGCGTTTCACGGAACTGATAAACAAGCTGCGATCGACTGTAAGCCTGTTGGGATTATCTTTAGGAATAACTGCATCGTAAGCCGGGTAACGACCCTCAATAAGCCTGCTGAACAGTTTTACGCCATCGTATTCGAACGCAGCATTGGTAACATTATAATCAACCTTCACATTTACATCCTCGGTAACAAGTAAGTTGCGCAGTACATTAAGTGGTTTGCGCGGAATAATAAAGGATGTTGAGATACCTGATTTGGCATCGTTGCGACGATAGCGAACCAGTTTATGGGCATCGGTAGCAACAAATGTCATATAATCAGGCATAATATCGAAATACACACCGCCCATGGCAGGCCTGAGTTCGTCGTTGCCCGTGGCAAAAACAGTTTTTGTAATGCCGGCTGCCAAAATGTTTGATGAAAGCTCGAAGGTGGTGGTTTCGTCAAGTAAAGGCAGTTCCGGGTAATCATCGGCATTATGGCCCGTAAGTTTATATTTACCTTCGCTCGACAGAATTTCGATGCCCAGGGTATTGGTATCAATATTAAAAGTGATGGGTGCATCCGGCAGGTATTTCAGGAAATCGAGAAGCAGTTTGGCCGGTATGGTTACTTTCCCGCTTTCGTCGGCCATGGAAGGCTCAAGTGTCATTACCAGTGTGGTTTCCAGGTCGGTAGCAGTGATTTTCAGTGTTGTATCGTCAAGCTCAAACAGGAAATCATCCAATATGGGTAAGGTATTGTTTGAATTTATTACGCCATTAAGGAACTGAAGTTTCTTCAGTAAGGCCTGACTATTGATGATAAATTTCATAGTAGTATGTATTTCAGTTATTTGCAGGAAAAGGTTTTGAAGTTGTAAAAATATGAATCTTAAATTGAATTTTTACATTAATTGGCACTAAGATATTAACATTAAATGAACTATTTCCCGTTTTTTTACTTTTTCCCGAAGCTGAGTTTATTTTCCTCCCCTTTAAGTAAACGCTTAATGTTTTTATGATGTGTTATGGGAACAAATACGGCTATCAGCGCTGCAAGTATAATGAGATAGGTATTTTGTTCGTGAAAAATAAAGATGGCCAGCACCGCAAAAAATATAGAGGCTGTTACAGAAGCCAGCGAAACATAACGGGTAAGAATGAAAACTGTTAAAAACCACGCCAGCACGAGCAGGAATATATACGGCGAGTATAAAGCAATAATTACCCCAACCAGTGAGGCAACTCCCTTTCCACCTTTAAACCCTGTAAAAACAGGGAATACGTGACCCAACACAGCCAGTGAGCCTACTACAATTTTGTAATCGACAAGTTGAGCTTCGGTCCAGGTATCGTTTGCAAAAAGGTGCGCCAGCATTACGGCTCCCCAGGCTTTCACAATATCAAGAACCATCACAATAATGCCCGCTTTGGTTCCCAGCACCCGAATGGTATTGGTAGCACCGGCATTTCCGCTTCCATGTTCACGTACATCGGTGTTGTAGAACCATTTCCCGATCCACACTGCCGACGAAAATGAGCCCATCAGGTAGGCTAAAATGCCCCCGGCTATAAGAAGTAAATAT
>CALCJE010000179.1 GCA_937965665.1 uncultured Bacteroidales bacterium | reverse complement strand
GCCAACCTTCCTGTATAAATTATTTTCACCTCACCTTTAATCGACCAATCGGTTTTAGTATATGGCAACCAAGCATCCAGATCAATTGGATTTCTGAATGGAATGAATATTTTATTATACCTTCTTAAATATTCAGCAGACATGGCATCAGATATACTCAGATGGATTTTTGCAGTTTCGATTAAAAGTTTAAATGTATTTTGTATTTTTCTTTTCCAGAAAAAGTATAACAAATTAGGCTTATTAGAAAAACTAACTGAATCATCCATGATATGGACTGCCAGTGGAATGCCTGTTACCTTATAAACATCAAGTGCAAAAACCATATCGCGATAGTTAAAAGGCTGAGTGTAAATAACATCAGGAGCAAATTCCTTTATCCAGCTTATTAGTTTTTCAGACGTCTTGAGCATATAATTTGAATTACAGATTCCAGCCAGGATTAACACATTATAATAGGCTTTTTCTAATTCAAATTTGACTTTACTTTTGAAACTCCTTTTTGCAACAATTCCATTCTGAGTTGAAACTGTATTCAACTCCGTTAATTCAATTTCACCTGATTCATCTACTTTATTGATGTAATTGAATGGAAAAGGGAATTGCATTTCCAAATGGCCAAGCCGATAGAATTTTCTACAGCTATTTTCTCCATTTGTTTCAATAATTTTCTCGGTAGCTACTGCCAGGTGGTTGATATCCCAGTTTTTGAAAAGATTCGTCAATGTAATTCCCCCACCTCCATTGTTTCGGAATGTTTCTCCTAATATTAAAACTTTTGGAAACTTACTCGGCACAGGCATTGGGTACTTACTTTGATAAAATCTGAGAATAAACATTCAGCAAATCACTCACAACACGATCTTTTGAATGCCTAATATTTGCACGTTCAATTGCATTCTTCGATATTTCCTGCATTAAATTTTTATCTCCAACCAGTTCCAGAATAGTTCCTGCAAGGCTATATGGATCACCGTCCTGAATAAGAATACCATCAATGCCATTGGTGAGCAGACTTGAGGTTCCACCTGCATGGGTAGCGATTACAGGCAACCCAATCAACATAGCCTCACATACACTATTTGGACTATTTTCGATATGGGAAGGATGAATGTAGCAGTCAGAATTCAATAAATTTTTGACAAGTTCGCCAGGATTAAGATTGCCTAAAAACACAATACCAAAATCAACAAATTTAATCTTGTAGGCCTTTTCGACAATTTTAACCAGCTCTTCTTTTCCGCTCAGACCTGCTATTCGCCATTCAAAATCCAACAAGTTTCCATTTTTAAGAAGAAATGCAGTTTCAAGAACTGTTTCAATTCCCTTGTAATTGATAGAAGATAAAGTTGAATGCAGTATCTTTTTTTCCTTGTTTCCCGGGCTCCATTTTGCCGAATTATGAAACTCAGATCTTAACAATTCGTCACAATGAAAATACCTGCTTCCAGGAGAAAGAACCCGGGTAATCCTTCTATCCCAATCAGTTCTACCAATAATGTACCGACAATTTAACATAAATTCCTGCTCTCTTTTTGCCCTTTTCCTGAACAAAAAGTATAAATGCCAGAATCCATAACCATAAATTAAAGTCTTTATGCTGGAATGTTTAAGAATACTCCAATTGCTTAAACCCGAAAACCATTTCTTTTCATAAACTGTCAGGTTACCCTGAATCTGGAGAACAACAGGAACATTAACTTTGTCAATTACTAAGCCAAAAGGTTGCTCAGAACCGAATATATGTATGATATCTGGCCTAAATTGATTTATTATTTCGAGATAATCATTAACAAGACTTTGCGGCTCAATTTTGTGTTTCCACCTGGATGGTATACCCTTTTTATGACCTTTATCCAATCGGGGAAACGGAACTGAATAATAAATGGTACTCCCCTGGCTGAAAGTTTTTTTACCCTCAGAGCCATAATGAAAGGCAATGCCCAACTCAATATTATTTAGTTTAGCAACTTCTTTTTCAAGGGACGCTATCCATCCTCCAAGATTTGTTTTGTCATGCAAGATCTCAGAAGCTAATGAGGGTGTATTGGTAAACCAGAGAACTTTCATAACAATATTAGACAGATTTGATCGGATGCTGTGATTAATTTTAAAAAATAGCCATCAAAATACAACTTCGGGTTGGTTCTTTATGATTTTTTTCTCGTTAACTTCTTTTTTCAGTGTAATTGATAATGCAGAAAGGAGGCCGAAGACCCACAGGCTTAATGGTATTCTATTGGGTGTTAGAATTGTGATAGATGTTAATCCTTCAATTAATTGGGAAACTAAAGTTAAAAGAAAGCCTAATGCAAATTGGGCTACTACCCCCTGATTAAGCATAAATATCCGGAATGCGAAAAAAATTGAATACACGTACAGAAATACAAATAGTAAAGAACCGACTGTACCCCATCTGAAAACAATTTCAGCCCAAACCATATCAGTTGCAGCAGCGTCAACAACTTTAACAAAAGGAGTCTGAGATTCAGTAACCGGACCATACCCGAAGAGCGTTTTCGTGGTGTTCATTTTATGCATAACATTATCAGTCTTATAAAACCGATACACAAGGTTATTCGATTTTTCATCAACCGGCTTTTCCTTAAGGTCTTTAAATCTGCTCAGAAAATACTCAGTGCTAGCCGGAAGCACCATCGAAACTACTAGAAACAAGACAAAACCAGCTGTTGATATTACTGCAATTCCCCTGATTGTATTCCAAATACTTTTATTCTTCAAGCCAATAAGCAGGAAAAAGAATATGAATACTAACACGGCATTTAATAACAACGACCGAGTGTATGTTATAAAAATTGCCAACATATTGATCAAAATCAAACTGTAGGCTAAATAACTGTTTTTCTTACGGAATGCCAGCAGAAAAGAAACCGAAAACAATAAGAGCACCGGCATAAACCAGAAAGTTCTGGTGATTACCTGCCCGTTTACTATTTCAGTCTGGTATTCCATGTCAGTTGTATAAATATCAATATGTAATCCCTGGTGAATCAAATACAAAACTGCGGCTAATGAATTCAGGAGCACTATATTTAATAAAAATTTCTCCAATGATTCCAATTCAGTGTTCAGCGCAATGTCTTTTATAATAAAGAATCCAAGGAACATTGATATGAGGATAAAAAACTTGTCGAATACATTAAAAATTGCAAAGTATTCTGTGAGCACAATCCCAAGACCAATGCTGGTAATAAGAATCAGAAAAAAGATCGTATAATCAATCAGGTTCGTTTTTTTTCCGATGAATTTTATTTTTAAAATATTTTGAGGATCTTTAATAGTTCGGGCTCTAAAAATAATCCAGCATAGTATCAGCCAGGTAAATAGTAATATATCTGCATTTTTCGCTATCGAATCAAATGATCTGAAAGGAATCACAAACAAGCTTAAATTCTCAAAAAATAGTGAAGGACCAAAATACATCAGGTAAGGTATTCCCATGATAAAAATTGGATTTTTATACGATCTGAAAAGAAAATATCCTATTAGAAGGTAAGGCAAATACGATATAAACAAAGAAATCATACTTTTTAACTAATTTAAGATGCAAGTGCTTTCATCAGGATCGATTCCAAATGATCTGCTGACTGAAAGTGCATATACTTATTTATTGATTCAGAAAATGTATCAGCCGGGGTATTAAAAAAACGCTGAAATTGCACATCAAATGAACCCGGGCTATACGTTAATCCCAGGTTATGCTTATTCACCCTATACCCAATAATACCCTGTTCAGGGACTAATACAGGAATATTATAACTGAGAGCCTGCAGCATTACACCACTCGATCCCATAAAATTGATATAAGGCAGAACCAGGTGGCTCACTGATTTAAAAAAGTACTCTATGCAAAGCGGATCAATAATGTATTCATTTGTTTCGAAAAGCCTGTTTTCTTTCTCGAGTAAAGCACGTATTGCATCATCGGATTCGGAACTTTCGTTCCTTAATCCGCAATGAATAAAACAAGCATCATTACGAAGAGCCAATTCCAGAAGCTGACTGTACCCTCTCCTTTGCTGGGGAGTTCCAAAATAGAGTAAAAGTTTGCGACCTTCATTCAGGTTTTTGAAATCATTCAATTTTTCAATCCATATTCTTTGCTCTAAGTTTTCTTCTGATACTAATCTATCAGCATATTGTTGAAACATATCAGGCAGCCATACTGTTTTTTTGTGTTTTTCTGTAAAATACTCATCTATATAGAATGACTTATCCAATAAGTCAAATGCCGGGTTCAAAATTTCATGAAATATTCTTGAATCTGTTCTCCAGGTGGATATTAATTTATTTATATACCATCGGTCCTTTAACAAATTAAAATTTTCATAAAAGTAAAAAGGGCGAAGGAATATGCCCATATTTTTACCTAACAATCTATTATTCCTGTTTAATATTTGTGAATCGAACAGTGAAATATGGTTATCGGCTTCAACAAAAACAGTTAGGCTAATATTATTGGATTTCTGAATTACTTTGAAGTCTTCATTCTTTATAGAAACTCCATTGCCATCCATAAAATTGGTATCAATCCAAAATATTTCAGGATCAGTTTCCAACTTATCAAGGTAAAACGAACTTTTAGGTTTCTCTGCAAAATTGGAAGCAATGTATACTGAATAAGATAATTTACGCAGAATATTAGCAAGCACGAAAATGTACACTTGCCTATGACCTGCCAAGCCAGGTGAATACAGAAGTGCATTTTTCATTAAAAAAAGTAATAGGTTATGTTAATGTGTCTGAAATACCAAATCTAAATTCGGATACCCCATTAATAGATTATTATCATTGATTTGGAAGCAGATGATGAAATCTATTCTGCATATTCATTCACTTTCCATGGCAAGATCATGGCAGAAGAACCAGGCCTGTTAGATTTGCTTATCCGATTCCAAAACGGAGACACCCCATGGTTTATTTCTACCTCAAACGAGAGAAGCGGATCAGAGTTTATAATCCATTTCTTACAATGCAAACTAAATTTTGGGCTTATGTAATATGTACCTGAATTGAAAAAACCAGCGGGAAGGTCGCAGACTATTTTGTTATAACCCAGCTTCAATTTAGGCCATTTGTCAGGATGTCCGTCGTTATGATATGTCCGCAATACAATTGAATTGTTATCATCCAGGATATCAAAACCAACAACAAGGTCATCGTCTAATTTCTCAATTACGAATTCCAATTGAACCTTAATGATTGAGTTTGAGAAAAAATGACTCCTTACAATGTTATCATCACCCTGCAGCTTAATAGACAGTAGCTTCAAACTTGAATCTCCCAATGCAGTTTCCTCATTCCACGAAATGGAACCTTCTTTTAAAGATTGAAACATCAGGTAATTTCTGATCACATTTACCGGATCACTATCCATGGCCACCCCGCCCCTGTTCAATAACACAACTCTTGAGCAAAGATTGGTAATTGCCTGCATGTTGTGGCTTACAAACAAAACTGTTCTGCCTTGTGTCTGGCTCACATGCTGCATGCGGCCAATAGCCTTTTTCTGAAATTCGGCATCACCTACCGCAAGTACTTCATCAACCACCAGAATTTCAGGTTCAAGATGGGCTGCTATTGCAAAGCCTAAGCGAACTGTCATTCCGCTTGAATATCTTTTAACCGGTGTATCCAGGTATTTTTCAACCCCGGCAAAGTCGACAATCTCATCTAATTTGCCTTTTATCTCAGTTTTAGTCATGCCCATAATTGAGCCATTCATGAAAATATTTTCACGACCAGTCATTTCCGGATGGAATCCGGTCCCGACTTCGAGCAATGATGCTATGCGTCCTTTAGCAGTTATTTTCCCGGTAGAAGGCGTTGTTACCCTGGATAAAATTTTTAGCAGAGTTGACTTACCTGCGCCATTTTTCCCTATAATCCCCAGAACTTCACCCTGTTTTACTTCGAAGTTTATATCATTAAGCGCCCAGACGTAGTCGCCGGTAGATTTATTCTCCCTGTCGTTAACCTGGCCAACTTTAAGGTATGGATCCGGTTTCCCCTGAACATTCATGATCCACCAACGATTCAGATCGTGGCTCAATGTTCCCGTGCCAATAGAACCTAATCTGTACTGTTTGGAAACATTTTCAAATTTTATTGCTATATCACTCATTTGCTAATTTCTGGTTTACTACACTTTGTTCATGGTTCTTTGCACAGTTATACTACGTCCATGAATGACCTTTCAACTCTATTAAATATAACAGTTCCAATAAAAAGCAAAATAATTGTGAATGCAAAACTGTATCCCAGCGAGAACCATGAAAAAGATCCTTTTCCTAAAAAGCCATATTTAAAGGTTTCTAATACAGCTGTTAGTGGATTGGCTTGAATTAACCACATATATTTTTTGTAGCTTCCTTCCATAACAGAAAGCGGGTATATAACCGGTGTGAAGTACATCCATAATTGAACCGCAAATGCTACTAGAAATTTCAAGTCCCTGTATTTGGTAGTCATTGATGAGACTATGATTCCAAATGCCAGACCCAGGCCAGCCAAAATAAAGATCAATACCGGGAGAAGTAATGCATAGTAATTAATACCAATATGGGTTCCTTTAGCAACAAAATACATATAAACGCCAATAAACAGCAGAAACTGTATGAGCATTTTCAGTAATCCGGAAATCGTAACTGAAATTGGAACTACCAGGCGAGGAAAATAAACCTTTCCAAAAACCGACTGGTTTATATAAAATGTATCAGACGTTTTTATTAATGAATCTGAAAAATAATTCCATAAACAAATACCTGAAAGGTAGAATAGCGGTTGTGGGATACCATCGGTAGGTATGCCTGCCAAACCACCAAAAACAAACATAAAAACAACCGTGGTGAAAATCGGCTGTATGAAAAACCAGAGAGGCCCCAGAATAGTTTGTTTATAAAACGTAACAATGTCGCGCTTTATATACATTTCAAGAAGGTCTTTGTATTTCCATACCTCCTTTAAATTGAGTTTGAATAAACTGCCCCTGGGTTCAATAATTAAATCCCACTCGTTTGATGAATTGGCCATTATATTTGTTTTAAAATTCAACAGGATCGGAATAATCCCTCGAATGATCTTTAGTTTATGTTTTTATTTTACTTTTTTGGTTGAAACCTATTTCACACCACTCCACAGGTTGCTCAGCTTACAATTCCCGAGAATCAGCTTAACCACACGCCATGATGTATCATTAATCTGGTAATCAGCAGGAACACTTTTAAAACTTCTTTCTTCAATTTCCTGTACCACCATCGAAACAGAGTTAAGAATGACATCCGGGTTGAAACCTGTAAGTATAATTGAACCAGTATCCTGGGCTTCCGGCCTTTCCATCGATTGCCTCAGTGATATAGCTGGAAATCCAAGTATTGAAGATTCTTCGCTTATGGTACCACTATCAGAAACTGTACATAAGGCTTTTTGTTGTAAATGAACGTAATCAATAAAACCAAAAGGTTTAAGGAACTGAATTCTTTGATCTAAAACAGATTCACCCAGTTGTTCAATCCGTTTTCGTGTGCGGGGATGTGTGCTCACAATTACAGGGTGGTTATAGGTTTCAGCCAGTTCATTCAATACAACCAGTATTTTTTTCAGGTTTTCAGGATTATCAACATTTTCCTCCCTATGGGTTGACACCATAAAGTATTTTCCTGCTTCGAGCCCGAGGTTGACCAATATTTCAGATTTGTCAATCTTTAGCTTGTAGTATTCCAATACTTCTTTCATCGGTGAACCGGTCAGATAAATCCTTCTGTGCTGCAATCCTTCACTAAGCAAATGCCTGCGTGCGTGTTCAGTATATACCAGGTTAAAATCAGCAATATGATCAATAATCCTCCTGTTTGTTTCCTCAGGAACATTAAAATCAAAACTTCTGTTTCCTGCTTCCATATGAAAAACAGGAATATGCATACGTTTTGCCATGTACGCTGAAAGACAGGAATTTGTGTCACCCAATACCAGCAAACCATCGGGCTGTTCAAGTTTCAAAATCTCTTCAGTTTTTTGCAAAATTCCTCCAACGGCTGCCCCTAACGATGATGTATCTATTCCAAGGAAATAATCGGGCTTACGTAACTCCAGTTCGTTCCAGAATATTTCATTTAATTCGTAATCATAATTCTGACCTGTATGTACAATGATCTGTTTAACATGTTTATCGAGCAATGCCATTGTTCGCGAAAGCCTAATAATTTCAGGCCTGGTACCAACAACAGTTACAATTTTTAGTTTGGTTGGAATCATTTTTAAGCTAATTTTAATGCAGGTAATGGTTTATGTAGTTCGAATTACGATAGGCTGGCTACTTTTGTATTGCTACAATCGTACTTTCTCAAAAAATGTATCTGGATCAGCTGGATCAAAAAATTCATTAATCCAGAACAATGTAATTAAATCATCATTTCCTACATTGCTGATATTATGGGTAAACCAGGTGGGCATGTCCACGAATGAAGGCTGATTGCCATCCAGGTCAAAATGAAGAACTTCATTCGTTCCGATTTTTCGCATTTCAATAGTTGCCTGACCTTGAATTACTGTGAATCTTTCAATTTTCCGGGTGTGAAAATGTTCGCCGCGGGTTATACCTGAGTGAGTAGTTGAGAAAGAAAACTGCCCGCCTACCTCTGTTTTAACCGCTTCAATGAAGCTTCCCCTGGCATCAGTATGTTTCTTCAGATATACCGGGAAATGGTCCCTGGTGTCAATATACGAGCGGAATGTGTTGAACAGATTTACTTCAAATCTATTGTTCAGAGCAGGAATTACCCCGTTCTCAAAATACAGCTCTTTAAAATGCTGAAGTATTAGCAGAATTTGCGAGACTTTTGATTGAGCCGTATGTTCTACAGGGTAAACCGGTGCCGACTTCTTTTCTTTAATTATTTCCCAGATTGTTTCAACCAATTCGCCAACATAGATCAGATTTAACATTCCATCTATTTCAATTCGTGGTTGTTCGCCATGGGTAAGCTGGTGCGAAAAAGTAGCAATTACGGAATTATAAAATGGATTACCAAAAGGCCCGAATACATTGGGTATTACCAGGCCTGTAAATGCAGCATTGTGTTTTTGCGCCCAGTTGATAAACCGCTCCCTTCCCTCTTTTTTGGAACGTCCATACAAATTATCCCGTTCTTCCTGTGTTGAAGACGAAAAGATAACATGAGGGCTGACGTGTTCGGCTTCCATTGCAGCTATTAAGTCTTCAACTAACTTTATATTGGTTTTGTACAAAACATCCGGGTCATTATGCCGGTTCATTGCTGCAAGATGCACAATTACATCGCATTGCCTGACGAAATTTCTCAGCTTCGATTCATCAAGAAAATATGAATCATCAAAACTGATTCTTTCAATTTCGTTTTGCAAGCCCAGGAAATTGAATAAATGTGTGCCGACAAATCCTGCCTGGCCGGTGATTCCAATTTTTATCATGAAGCGGAATTAAAATATTAATCCTGATTATTTTCGAAGTGTTGCTAAATTCCTAGATCTTTCCTGATCATATCGAGTTTCAGCAAGAGCTTTTTTGTACCTTCCACATCGAGTCTTTCGGTATTGTCAGAGTGGTATTCTTCAATTTCGGAAACATCAGAACCTTCGGAAAAGTATAGTTCATAGTTCAGGTTGCGGTTATCAGCAGGAATCCGGTAGAAATTACCCATATCTTCTGCCTTCACCATATCTTCACGATTAACAAGCACCTCGTACTTTTTCTCTCCATGCCGGGTACCGATCACTTTTACAGGAACATCAGAATTGTATAATTCTTTGAGCGCCTGTGTTAAGGTAAGAATTGTAGCAGCCGGGGCTTTCTGAACAAAAATATCGCCTTGTTGTCCGTTAACAAAGGCAAACAGTACTAATTCAACAGCATCTTCAAGGGTCATCATGAAGCGGGTCATATTAGGATCAGTAACTGTTAAAGGCAAACCTTTTTTTATCTGTTCAACAAACAATGGAATAACTGATCCCCTCGACGCCATTACGTTTCCATAACGCGTACCACAAAAAACTGTTCCACTGCCATTGAGGTTGCGGCTTTTCGCTATCATTACTTTTTCGCTGAGGGCTTTTGACATTCCCATAGCATTTATGGGGTATACAGCCTTATCAGTACTTAATACAATTACATTTTTTACACCGTGTTCCAAAGCACTATCCAGTACATTTTCACAACCCATAACATTTGTGCGGACAGCTTCCATCGGGAAAAACTCGCAGGATGGAACTTGCTTCAGTGCGGCAGCCTGGAAAACATAATCTACTCCGTGCATGGCAGCATCAATGCTTCTTTTATCGCGGGTATCACCAATGTAATACTTTATTTTATCGTTCCGGTACAGCTGACGCATATCGTCCTGTTTCTTTTCATCCCGGCTAAAAATGCGGATTTCTTTTATATTGGTATTCAGAAACCGATTTAACACTGCATTTCCGAATGACCCAGTACCACCAGTTATTAAGAGAGTTGAGTTATCTAACATTTTTGATTTGTTTTGAGTTTTCTACTATTATTTAATTAATTGACAATCAAGACGGGAAATTAAATTTTTAACAATTTAAGCCATTAAACTCTTATGCTGTAATGATTGTTCAAAGTGTGAAATCCTATTTGTTTTTCTTGTTATAACCATATCCATATCCATATTGGTCGCTCTTTACCCTGTTGTCGTTCAACACAATACAGATATCATCTATTTTCTTATGCTTCAGGTCTTTTAACACCATCGACAACACTTTTTTCTTCGAAAAATTATACCTCACTACGATTGCTTTCAGATCAGCTGTTTCCATGAGCAAAAAGCCATCCGTTACCTGCGCTAAAGGAGGTGTGTCAATTATAACATAATCATAATTTTCCTTTAGTGTCATAATCAGTTTTTTAGTTTCATCAAGCGCCAATAATTCAGCAGGATTTGGAGGAACAGGTCCTGAATTAATGTAATCCAACTTGTTATCAACTGATTTTAAAATAATATCCTTCAGATCGACTTTATTGATCAGGTAAGTACTTAATCCAAGTGACAGATCTTCTTGTTTATCAAAGTAAGAAGCATGTTTCCTCAAATCGAAGTTCACCAATACCGTTTTACGTCCTAATTGGGCATAACTCATTGCAATATTTAATGCATTAAATGATTTCCCTTCGCCTGTTATACAGGAAGTTACCATAATGACTTTATGAGTCCCCCCTTTCATTGCAAAATCCAGGTTTGTTCGTAGCACCCGGTATGATTCTGATATCGGAGATTTGGGATACTCAAAAACAACATTATTGTTTTTCTTATAGTTATGAATTATTTTACCCAGTACAGGCAAATTTGTAATTCGTTCAATACTTTCCTGTGTTTCAATTTTATTGTTTAATGCTTTACGGGCAAACAGGTACCCAAACGGCAATCCTATCCCTAATAAGAGGGCCATCATATAATTTTTCTGAGGATTCGGATAAACAGGACCATTCCCGTCTAACATAGCCGGTTCAATAATTATATCATCAGGAAGGTTTGAGGCTTTGGTTATTTTTGCTTCAGCTCTTTTTTCAAGCAAATAATTATAAATTGCATCATTAAGTTTGTATTTACGCTCAAAACCGCCTAATTGCTGCTCAGTTTTGGGCATTCGACTAATCTGGCTTTCGACTTTTTGAACTCTTTTCTTCATTTCATCAATTGAGATATCCAAAGTCTGTCGGACAGCTGAAATGTTATCGGCAATTGTTTTTTTAATGTTATCAATTTTGATGCTTAACTTGTTTACCAATGGATTTTTTTCCTGTTTGTTGTCAATCAGGTTTGCACGCTGGCTCTGGGCTGAAATCAGCTCAGTAATAAGATTGGTTAAAATCTGGTCGGGAATACCAAGTGAAGCAGGAAACGAAATGTTTGAAAAATCTTCATTGTTAGCCAGGTAAGTAGCAACATAATCATAATATCGTTTCCTGGTTACCAATTCAGCTAACTGATTTTGAAGCTGTATATATTGAGCTGAAATTCCTGATGATTGCTCGGCTACATCCAATACCTGGTTTGCTGACCGGAATTGTTGCAGATTACTTTCCGTCATGCTCAGTGAATCAGAAATTTCATTCAGTTGCCTGTCAATATAATCAATTGTAATTAACGCTATGTGATTTTTCCGTTCCAGGTTCTGATCAGAGTAAACCTTCATTAATTGGTTCACAATGTCTTTACCTTTCTCAATTGATTCCATGATACAATTAATCTGAATCACAGTAGCTTTCTGATCTATAACTTCGAACTGAAACCTCGATTTAAGAGCCCTTGCCAATGAATTCTGATCTTTAAATTCAAAACTATATGATGATAAATCTTCTTCATATGCCAGTCGATTGCTGTCGACCTGAATAATAAATGCCAGATCAGGAGTTTCAACCAATTGGCCGGATTTACCGTATTTGAAAAATGACCAATTCACTTTTTTATCCACGTACTCCTCTGATGCGTAATTGTACAGGTTTACTTTATCAGATTCAGCGCTGATCTGAAAACCTCCATTCTTGTTAAAAACAAGTTTAAACTTAACATTTAATGGCTGAACATGATTCGGCGAAAACAACACCCTGAAAGGTGCACTCTTATATGTATCAATATATTTAAAATCAGTCTTTTTGAAATAACTTACTGCCAGATTCAGATTTTTTACAGTCTTTTCGATTACAGGAGATGATTTTAAAACCCACAATTCATTCTGAAAATTTAAATTATTACCAAACAAACTACTGTTCAGATAATCATTTATCTCCTGGTTCCGGTTTGACTGCCCTGAATTATCTTTAATCAGGACTGATGCCGTTATACTGTACATGGGTACAGACGTATAATTTTTATAAAAGGCAAAACCTAAGGCTATGACTATACAAAATACAAATAGTTTATAATTCCTGACAAAAAGATCAGTGACTTTTTTAAAGTCATTATCTTCCTGCATATTAATGTTGTTAAGATCAGCCATTTCTATATTGGTTATTTATTTGACTAATGAATAGATTACGAGTGTAAGAGATATGGATGAAAGTAAGATCTCGAATGGGAATTCGCTTATACCCCAGATTCTTTTCTTTAATGGTTTGATATAAATAATGTCGTTGGGGCGTATGTAATAGTAATTGGAAGCCAAAAGTTCAGGCTTGGTGAGATCTAATTTAACAAGGGTATTCTTACCATTCTCATTCCGGG
>CALCJE010000178.1 GCA_937965665.1 uncultured Bacteroidales bacterium | reverse complement strand
AGCCCCTGTGGCCAGGCCAATCTGCAGATCGCCGATTTTCCCAGCTATGCACGACCATACCTCGGTACCATGACCATTGCCGTAATATACGTTTTCACTGTATTTACGACTGGTAAAATCGCGGGTAGCAATGAGGCGTTTCTCGTTTCGTATATGATCGAAAGCAGGCACCTGGTCGGCACGGTCGAAACCCACATCCAGGATGGCAATGCGCAGCCCTTTGCCGTTGTAACCAGCTTTTTGCCAGTCGCTTACACCAAGGCTACTGAGCTGTCCTTCCAAAACCATCATCCTGCCTGCATTTAGGGTGGTATCATAGTCATTATAAGCAGCTAGCTGCATGGCAGCGGGTTCAATCCATTCGACATTTAAAACAAAGGGAAGCATTTTAACTGCAGCAACCTGGGCTTCATTGGCTTCAACGGCAATGGCATTCAGCCAGCGGCTTGTAATGATCACTTCGTCAACCATGGTTGTAACCTGGTTCACATAGTTTTCGTTCACCGGCCAGTCGGTTGCATCATCAACAGGAATGCCGGTTCTCTGCCGCCGTTCAATGGCTTTAACATCAAAATATGTATATGGATCGAAATCCCGGCGCTGCTTGTCCTTTAAATAAACCATCCATTGCTGTTGCGCGTCCGAGTAAGCCGGCAACAGGAAGAATGAAAGCAGAAGGTAAATAATGAATTTATGATTCAGCATTATTGATCGACGTTACGAATGATACATCTGGGTTAAACAAATTGATTGAAAGCAAGTTCGTTAAGCACGTTATAAATTTAACATTAATTTATTTGACCGGTTCCTCAATTTTAAAATCGCGCAACACTTTCAGCGCATCTTTAATTGAATTTACTTTCTGAAAAGTGATGGTCAGCTTACCCGAACCTTCTTTCATCCGGCACGACTGCGTATGCGACTGAACATATTTTAACACTGCCGTAAATACTTCGCTTTGATAATATGGCGATGCTTCGTTACTCAGGAAATGGCCGGTCATTAGCTGGTTCTTTAGGATTAGTTTTTCCATACCAATTGCCTTTGCCAGCCGGCGCAACCTGATGGTATTGAGCAATTCCTGTGTTTCGGGTGGCACGGGACCAAAACGGTCAATCAGTTTCTCCTGGAAACCAAGCAGAGCCTCTTCAGTTTCGAGGCTGTCGAGTTCCTTGTACAGGCTTAGCCTTTCGGTTATATTGCTGATGTAGTTATCAGGGATCAGGATTTCGAGGTCGGTTTCAATCTGGCATTCGCGGACAAATTCAGTATCCATTTCATCCTGGTACAGTTCGGAGTATTCGGCCAGTTTGAGTTCGTGCATGGCTTCGTCGAGTATTTTCTGGTACATTTCGAAGCCTATTTCGGTGATAAACCCACTTTGTTCGGCACCCAGTATATTTCCGGCGCCCCGAATATCGAGGTCGCGCATGGCAATATTAAAGCCGCTGCCAATATCTGCAAATTCCTCAATGGCACGAAGCCGTTTACGCGCTTCGTCGCTTAACACCGAAAGTGGTGGTGCAAGCAGGTAACAAAAAGCTTTGCGGTTCGATCGGCCCACACGCCCGCGCAGCTGGTGAAGATCGCTGAGCCCGTAGTGATGTGCATCATTGATAATGATGGTATTGGCGTTGGGAATATCAAGACCTGCCTCAACAATGGTGGTGCTTACCAGCACATCAAACTCGCCTTCTACAAAACCGAGCATTACTTTTTCGAGCTGGTGGCCATCCATTTGGCCATGCCCTACCCCTACCCTTGCATCAGGAACCAGTTTTTTAACAATAGCCGCCAGATCCATCAGGTTCTGAATGCGGTTATTTACAAAGAAAACCTGGCCACCCCGGGCCAGTTCGTAGCTCACGGCATCGCGCAGAATTTCCTCGTTAAAAACATGTACCTCGGTTTGCACCGGGTAACGATTGGGTGGCGGGGTATTGATGATACTCATATCGCGGGCGCCCATCATCGAAAATTGCAGGGTGCGCGGAATAGGCGTAGCTGTAAGGATTAACGTATCCACGTTGACCCTCATTTTTTTGAGCTTTTCCTTGGCGGCCACACCAAATTTCTGCTCTTCGTCAATAATCATCAGCCCGAGGTCCTTAAATTTTACATCCGCACTTAGTATCCGGTGGGTACCGATCAGGATATCAATTTTGCCTTCCTCAAGCTCCTTCAACGTGGTGTTCTGCTGTTGCGTGCTTTTAAATCGGTTGATATAATCGACCCGGCAAGGCAGGTTTTTAAGCCTTTCGGCGAAAGTTTTAAAATGCTGAACTGCCAGCACCGTAGTTGGTACCAGCACAGCCACCTGTTTGCTGTCGGCAACTGCTTTAAAGGCTGCACGAATGGCAATTTCTGTTTTCCCGAAACCTACATCGCCGCAAATCAGGCGGTCCATCGGGTGATCGGCCTCCATATCCCGCTTTACATCTATGGTCGATTTTACCTGGTCGGGGGTATCTTCATAAATAAACGATGCTTCGAGTTCATGCTGCAGGTAGGTATCGGGTGTGAATGCAAAGCCTTTGGTGGCACGGCGCTCGGCGTAAAGCTTAATCAGGTCGCGGGCAATGTCCTTAACACGTGCTTTGGTTTTTGCCTTCAGTTTATTCCAGGCATTGGAGCCCAGCCTGTCCATGGATGGCACATGACCTTCCTTGCCCGAATACTTCGAGATGCGGTGAAGCGCGTGTATGCTGATGTACAGCAGGTCGTCGTTTTGGTATATGATGCGGATGGCTTCCTGCCACTTTCCGTTGTTATTAATTTTCTCAAGCCCGTCGAAGCGGCCCACGCCATGATCGATATGGGTTATATAGTCACCGGGCTTCAGGTCGTACATTTCCTTGAGCGTGAGCGCCTGCTTGCCGCCGAAGCTTTCCTTGAGCCTGAATTTATGATACCGGTCGAACAACTGGTGGTCGGTATAACAGGCCATGCCATTTTCGCGACTAACAAAACCTTCGTGCAGCGAAAGGTTTATACACACAAAGTTGAGTGGCGTATCCTCGGGGTGACTTTTCTCCAGGTCGTCGAGGATGGTATAAATACGCTCCACCTGTTTCGGGCTGTCGGCCAGCAATATGTTGCGGATGCCTGACTCCATATTTTTACGGAGTTCGGCCAGGAAAAGATCGAAATTTTTATTGAATGATGGCTGCGGAGTGATCGCGAAATCGGTTTCACTGGTAGGCTTAAAAAAGCTATGCCTGCCAAATTCGACGATACTGAAACCGGTAATCTGCCTGAGAAAAGTCTCCCTGTCGGTAAAAAGTTCGTGCGGCTCAAGGTGATGAATGGTGCCAGGCAAGGCATCGAAAGCTGCCTGTGCTTTTTCAAACTCTGATGCCAGGCGGTCGGCAGCAAAGCCGGTATCGTGAAGCCACAGGACAGTGCCTGCCGGTAAAAAATCGAGAAAGGTTTCGCGTGTTTCAACCAGCGCCCGGTCCTGAACATTGGGTACGATGGTAATATGATCGAGTTTATCGATTGAACGTTGTGTTACCGGGTCGAAAGTACGCAGGGATTCCACCTCGTCGCCCGAAAACTCGATGCGGTATGGATTATCGTTGGTAAATGAAAAAACATCTATGATCCCGCCGCGCAGGGTAAACTGACCGGGTTCGACCACGAAGTCGGTGCGAACAAAACCATATTCATCGAGCAAATCGTATATAAAATCGAGATCAACGGTTTCGCCACGCTTGAGTTTGAGTGTTGATTTTTCCAGGTAGCGGCGGTTTACCACTTTTTCGGTAAGCGCCTCGGGATAGGTAATTACAATGGTTTCTTTAGCGCGGGTGCTGATGCGTTTGAGCACCTCGGTACGCATGAGCACATTGGAGTTGTCAGTTTTTTCGGGTTCGTAAGGTTTTTTGTATGAAGTAGGGTAAAACAAAACCCGCCGGCGGTGGAAATTTTCGTCGGTATCGCCTAACAGGTTTTCGAGGTCGTTGCAGAAATATACGGCGCTCTCCTTGTCGCTGAGTACAACCAGGTGAACACAGGGCACCAGCTTATGAATGGCAGCAGCAGTAACCGATGCCGCCGACCCCAAAAGGTTTTTGAATACCAGGCGCTGTTTTTTGCCGTTTTTCGACAGCTCAGCCGCGTTTATTGTCCGCTGGTCGCTGATAAATGCATCCAGCAGCATGCTAACAGAGAAGGATGTTTCCCCGGGCACTGCATCCGTTATAACAGCTATTTTATCAGATGAACTCATGAAAATGATTAAATGCATAAAGCCGGCAACACCAGCTACCGGCAAAAATTACTTCTCCGCAAAGGTAAGAAATAGCGATGAGAACTTAACGATTCGACCTTGCAAGAACATCGCGTACAAAATATTGCACACTGAGCTTAATCCTAAGATTTAGTTGCTATCATATTCTTCAAAATTCCTAAAAACATGACTATGCTGATAAAAATAATCCTGTCTCGTTATTGTTATTCAATTCACATTCGATTATCTTTACCTTTTGAAACATTGAGAGATTTTATACTGTCAACTTATTCATTTAAAACAATATACCATGGAAAAAAGCATTAAAGGCACCCGTACCGAACAGAACCTGCTGAAAGCATTTGCAGGCGAATCACAGGCCATGAACCGTTACCTGTTTTTTGCAAAGCAAGCCAAAAACGAAGGCCTGGAACAGATTGCTGCTATTTTCGAAAAAACAGCCTGGCAGGAACAGCAGCATGCAAAACGCTTCTTCAAATTTTTAGAAGGAGGCGAAGTTGAAATTACGGCAACCTACCCTGCAGGCATTATAGGCACAACGGCCGAAAACCTGAAAGCCGCTGCCGGCGGCGAAAACGAGGAGTGGACGTTGCTTTACCCGCAATTTTCGGAAATAGCCAAGGAAGAAGGTTTCCCACAGGTGGCAACCGCGTTTAAAATTATTGCCAAAGTAGAGGCTGAGCACGAAAAACGTTACCTCCGCCTGTTGGCCCGCCTCGAAAAAGACGAAGCCTTTAAACGTGAAGAAGTTACCAAATGGGAATGCCGCAACTGCGGTTATATTCACGAAGGTAAAAATCCGCCTGAAAACTGCCCGGCATGTCAGCATCCGAAAGCATTTTTCGAGGAAAAACAGGAAAACTACTAAAACCTGCCTATCGGTGGATACACAAAAGACTGCACCTTTCGCGATGCAGTCTTTTGTTTTTTACCCAATACAACAAGCAGGCCCTGAGCCTGCTGAATTTCAAAGACAGCAAGTGTTAAGACAGGCAATTTTTAATTTCTTAAGTTGCGGCTATGAGCCTTTTAAGCCTGCCATGGAAACACGCGGGGTCGCAACTGCTAATTAAGTTCTTTCAGCCAGTTTTGTGCAAAAGTTCGTGCCGCCGCCACAGGCTCCTTGCCTGCCCTGAACAACATTTTCCATTCGCGCGACTTTTCTCTTTCGTACACCGGATTAGCAAATTGCTGTATCCCATATTGGTTTTTCGGCAGCAATTGCGCCTTAAAATCTATATCGCCCGAAATGTCGAGAAATTCCTGTAAGGCAGCTTTCACTTTCTGATTTTTGTCCAGAGCCAGCCTCTCTTGCATCTCTTTCTGCATTTCATTATACCTGTTTTCCTGATCCGCTATTTCGAGACGTACTTTTTCAAGATCGGAAGAGCGTCGTGTAGGGAAAGAGTGTAGATCTCGGTGGTC
>CALCJE010000177.1 GCA_937965665.1 uncultured Bacteroidales bacterium | reverse complement strand
ACCACCGAGATCTACACTCTTTCCCTACACGACGCTCTTCCGATCTGGTGAAACCCCAGGTAACTCAGATAACAACTACACTTTCTGGATTGGCCCGGATCGCAATACCGACCCGTATACCTCATACGAAAACCAGCAGTTTGGCCCTGAATATAACCCGGAAGTTATGGTTATATTAGGTGGTAAACTCGAAGATGGTTCGTACCAGATGGTACCTTACGCTCCAATCAAAAACCAGAAACTGAATTTCTTCCAGACTGGTGTTTCGATGCAGAACGACGTATCGTACAGCGGTGGTGACGAAAACGGTAGTTTCTACCTTTCAGCACAGGATGTTAATTCAACCGGTACTGTTATGGATGACAAAAACCGCAGAACCAGCGTTCGTATGGCTGCTATGAAAAAATACGGCACTTTCCAGGCTGATTTCTCGATGGGTATTACAAAAACCAAAACCGATGTTTCGGGTGGTGATATGAACCAGGGCCGAGGTGTATACTGGAACGTACTCAATACTCCTCAGCATATTCCTTTGTCGACATATAAAGACATTGATGGTAACCCATTTGCTACGCTCGATGGCTATTTCAACGCTTACTATCCGAACCCTTACTGGCAGATTGCTCACTCACGTCAGAAAAACGATCGTACCGACTTCTTAGGTTCATTGAACCTGTCGTACAAACCAGTTGAATGGTTAGAATTCTCGAACCGCACAGGTCTTGTGTACAACACTCAGAATTATAACGATTATACTGACGAAGCTGTTTATTCGAACTATTCGAAGAGCGACCCATGGAGCCAGGGACATATGGGACAGCAGACTCCTTATTCAGGACAGTCCAGCTATCAGATGAGCAACCAGCTCAGTTTAACCAATGACTTTTTAACGAAATTATCGAAAGATTTCGGTGATTTCTCAACCAAACTCATTTTAGGTGTTTCCGCATTCAAAACCGGTTACAATGCCATGAACAGTGCTGCAAGTGCACTCGTAATTCCTAATTTATATAACATCTCGAACCGCGTTGGGGAACCTGTTGCAACCCAGGAAACCCTCGAAAGAAGTTCAATGGGTGTATTTGCTGACGCTACCATTGGTTACAAAAATTATATCTTCTTACACGCTTCGGCACGTAACGACTGGGATTCACGTTTAGTAAAAGACAACCGTTCATTCTTCTACCCGGGAGCTGACATCAGTGCAGTACTTACCGACATGTTCCCGGCATTAAAAGATGGTCCGGTTCTCTCATTCCTGAAAGTAAGGGCTGGTTTATCAAAAACCGGACAAATTTCTTTGACAAACTGGTATGCAACTGTTCCAAGGTACGATGCAGCACCTGGCTTCCCTTACGGAAACACAGCAGGTTTCAGGCTCAATACTACCTTAAGCAACCCAACCTTACGTCCTGAAATTACAAAGGAACTTGAAGGCGGTATCGAAATGAGCTTCGTAAAAGACAGGTATCACCTCGAAGTTACAGCTTATAAATCAAATACCATTGACCAGACCATTCCTGCCTCCATCTCATCAGCAACCGGATACCGTTCAGCTTATATCAACGCCGGTGAACTTGAAACCAGAGGTATTGAAACTGACCTTAAATTAACCCCGCTGCTCAGCCTGGGTCAGGTTAACTGGGATCTTACCATTAACTATGCTTATTCTACAAGTGAAGTTCTCTCAATTTATCCCGGCTTAAATGAATTGCCGATCAACGACGGTACTACTTATGGAATTACGAACAGTGCTTCCTATGCTATTGTTGGCCAACAGTTCCCGGCTATTAAGGTTACTGATGTAATCAGGGATCCTGAAGGACGTATTGTTGTTGACAAAGTTACCGGTTTACCAAAAACTGCTCCTGCACTTGTTCAGAAAGGCCATGGTAACCCAAATCATATCCTGGGTATCGTAAACAACTTCACATGGAAAGGTTTAACCCTTGGTATAGTAGCTGAATATCGTTCAGGTAACAATATTGTAAACAGGGTAGGTAATGCTCTCGATTTCACCGGTATTTCAGAACACTCCGCTCTGAATGGCCGTCAGCCGTTTGTTATTCCTAACTCAGTTATTGAAACAGCTCCTGGCGTTTACACACCAAACACAGATGTACTTGTTACAGATGCAGGTCGTGCTTTCTGGGTTAACTCAAACTACCACACTACCGATGCTGCTTATGTAACCAGCGCTGCATTCTGGAAACTGAGGGAAATTTCGTTAACTTACAACGTTCCTGTTGAAAAAGTATTTGGAAGTACCAAAGTTCTGAAAGCTGCTACACTTGGTGTTGTAGGCCGTAACCTCTTAATGTGGCGTCCGAAAACCAATGTATGGACCGATCCTGAGTTCAATACTAATGGTGCCACAAGTAATGCAGTTGGTTATACTAACGAAGACCAGACACCTCCTACACGCGTATTTGGTTTCAGAGTTAACCTTACTTTCTAACATTTAAATTTATAAAGTGATGAAGAAAAACATTCTGATAATAATTGCCGG
Organism: uncultured Bacteroidales bacterium; assembly: GCA_937965665.1. Lineage (GTDB taxonomy): Bacteria > Bacteroidota > Bacteroidia > Bacteroidales > UBA4417 > UBA4417. The sequence goes on along the minus strand of CALCJE010000177.1, from coordinate 6,198 downwards.
ACTATTGGTATTTATGAGTTCATGCAGCGGGGACTTCCTCAACCTGAACGAAAAAAATCCAAATAAAGCTTCCGTAGTTGATCCTGCACTGGTATTACCAGCTGCATTAAATCAAGTTGCCGCTACTATGAATAACCCAAGGCGTTTTGAATTTGTGTACCTCTGGCATGGCCTTTGGTCAATCAGCGCTGGTTATTCACAACCACAGGTTCTTACACAGTATAAACTGGTGAACTCAAGCTACCAGAACGCGTTTATTGAATTCTACATTGCAGGTAAAAACCTGGATGTTATTGAAAAACAATCAACTGCAGCCAAGGATGTATATTTCAAAGCAATTGCCAAAATTATGAAAGCATATATCTTTCAGAATCTGGTTGACTGCTGGGGAGATGTTCCTTACACCGAAGCTTTCAAAACTAACGAAGGAAACCTGAAACCTAAATACGACAAACAACAGGCAATTTATGAAGATCTCGTAGTTCAGCTGGATGCAGCAATCAACGATATCACTTCAGCTACCGGCCTTGTAAGCGTACCTACTTCGGCAAGCGATATTATTTTCGCCGGTGATATGGTAAAATGGGCAAAATTCGCCAATACCCTCAAACTCCGTATCCTGGTTCACCAGGCTTATATGACCGACAGGGCAGCATATATCAGCAGCAAACTTGCTACCACTGCAGCTATCGGATACCTCGGGGCCGGCGAAAGCGCGCTCAACAATCCTCCTTATATTGTTTCTTCAGGAAAAATGAATCCTTTCTACGAAACATTTTATAACAATGCAGGTACTTCACAGAGCGACGGTATTACTTATTACTTCGCAGGTAAATTTGCTGTTGATCTCTTAAAAGCTACCTCCGACCCACGTTTGGGCAAATTCTTCAAACCTTACTCAGCCAACAACTATGCAGGTAACCAGTTTGGTTTAGGCCAGGATCAGTTATTACCGCAAAACCAGACTTCACAGCTGGGTTATATTAAAGACGATGCAGGTACTATGATTGGTACACCTACCAAACCAGCTCCGATCCTTACCGATTTCGAAAGCTTATTCCTTCAGGCTGAAGCTGCACAAAGAGGCTGGATTGCCGGTGGCGATGCAAAAGCGCTTTACGAACGTGCCGTTGCCCGTTCATGCGCTTATATGGGAATTTCAGCTGCTGCAGCTGCTGCTTATGTAAGTCAGTTCAGTTCAAAAGCTAATTTCGATGCTGCTCCTGATAAAATTGAGTTGATTCTTACCCAGAAATATCTCGCCCTCAACAGCATAGCTCCAGTTGAAATCTGGACCGATTACAGAAGGTCAGGATTCCCGACTGGCATCATTTTCAGCCAAGATCCTGCAAGGGCCAAAGATTATCCTCCTGTTCGCCTGCTTTATCCTCAGGATGAACTTAACGTGAACAACGAAAATGTATTGGCCGTTGGTACAATTGATGCGTTTACTTCTAAGATTTTCTGGCAGAAACGATAACTTAATTTAAACACACTTAAATATGAAAAATATGAAAAACAGAATAATTGTAATCTTCACTCTTGTGACAGGATTATTCTTACTTAATTCCTGCCTTAAAGACACTGCCGATTACTGGCCAGATGAAGTTGCAGGAAAGATGTATATAACTGTACTTAAACCAACTCTACAGTCCCTCAGTCTGGAACCAACAACTGATACTATTAGCTTTGAGTATATGTTGAACATTGCAACCGACCAATTACCTACTAAAGATGTAACTGTTACCGTTGCTCTTGATTCAGCTGCCGTTCTGGCTTACAATGCACGTACTGGTAAAAAATATAAGGTTTACCCTTACTCCTCAATTAAAGTTATGACTCCCACTGTTACTATTGCTGCCGGAACAAGAACTGCAATGATAAAAGGTACAGTATGGGGCGCTGATTTGCTGAATGCCTGCGATAACTTTATGACAGCTATCACTATCAAATCTGTTAGTGATCCGGAAGTTATGATTCCAAGCAATATGAAATCATATATCATGGCTTTACCTATCAATAATCCATATGCTGCTAAATACAACACAGTGGGATATCGTATCCGCCCCGGCAACCCGACAGAACCCATTGTAGCTGTTGAAGATTTCAACACTGTTGACTGCAAAACCGTGAAGAAAAATGGCTTTGGTAATTATTCCGCTTACGATATCGTTATCGAAGTAACCGCTGAAACCATGGTTGTTGGTGGTGTAACCTGTTATAAAGTTATCGCTACTCCGGTTGATGCAAATGGTGCAACGGTTGGTGGTATGTTCACTTCATGGAAAGGCGATTCAAAAACTCCTCCTGCCCCTCCTGCAAATCCAAATGAAATTAATTATTACAACCCTGAAACAGAGACATTTGTTCTAAACTGCTACTACACCAGTTCAGCAGGTGACCGTATCATGTACGAAGTACACACACGTGTGAGATAGTGTAATATTTAACTTAAAAACTAAAACGATCAATATGAAAAACAAATATTTAATAATAGTTCTCATACTCGGATTAGCCGGTATGTTTACTATGCAGAGTTGTACAAAAGACGAATCGCCAACTCCGGTTGTTTACAAGGCGGCTGTTCCAGCCAATCCAACACCGGCTGTCGGAGCTGTTGTTCCATTGAATGGCACCAGCTATACTTTAAAATGGGAAGGTACTACCACAACTAACTGGGATGTATATCTGAATGACGAATTATACAAAGCCGGAGTAACTGGAAACACCCTTACGGTTACAATTCCTAAAGGGGGAGAAGTTACCTGGTATGTAGAAACCAAGGATGCCAATGGCATAGTTTCCTCAAATATTACCGGGCCGGCGCGTGATCCATGGTATTTCTTCGTAAATTCTGCACCTGATGTTCCCGCTTTAACTGCCCCAGCTGACGGAGCTGTTAATTTTAGCGTGGTTGGTACATTAAAATGGACCGCAAACGATGCTGAAGATAATGGAGCACTCAAATATGATGTTTTTATCGGAACATCCGAAACCACTATGGGCCTTGTAGCAACCGGGCTTACTACGACAAGTTTTGTTCCTTCAACCTTATTGGGATTAACAAAATACTACTGGAAAGTTACTGCTGTTGATCCTCATGGCGCCAGCACAACAAGCCTGGTACGTACGTTTACAACCGGACCTGATGTAGCTCCTTTCGTTGGTAAATACACTTGTGATGAACCAGCTGAAGATTACTCTTATGACATAGAATTTACAAAGGGTGCACCAAACACAATTGTAACTAAGAATTATTGGAATAGTGGCTGGACTGCTACCTTTACTGTGAATTTAACTAAAAACACCTACACAATTTCAAGCTTTACGGCTGACGCAGGTTGGATAATAGTTGAATCCGGTACAGTTGATCCAGCAACAGGTACTATACAAGGTGATTATACTTTATGGAAAAACGGTATTGTCCAGGAATCTGGTGTTCATACTTATACCAGAAAACTCCCGGAATAATTATTGCAAGTTATTCCATTTCAACAAGAGAGGCTGCCCTAACAGGCAGCCTCTTTTTTTGAATTCTTTTACCAACTAACGGATCACACTATGAGATCTCTGTGTTAAACTTACACAGTTTTTTGGACACTCCCCCCGACTTAATATAACATGAGGTCATTTGGTTGCATTATGAAGTCATTCAGGCACATCATGTGGTCATTTAGATACATCATGTGGTCATTTAGCTACATCATGAGGTCATTTAGGTACATCATGAGGTTATTTGGCTACATCATGAGGTCATTTAGGTACAGCATGAGGTCATTTAGGCACATCATATGGTCATTTAGGTACAGCATGAGGTCGTTTAGGTACATCATGAGGTCGTTTGGTAACATAAAGCAGACTAATGTTTCAACATGAAGTCAATAAGGTGCAACCAGAGGTAGAATAATTCAAAAACCAATACAATCTGGGATATCACAAAAACAGATGCATCACAGTCAACTATAAAAAACAGCAGAAAAAGTGTTCTCAATGAATAACATTGCGCTCATAACCTCGTAACACCTTAGTCCTGAAAAATATCAACCCGCCAAAACACACCACAGCACTGAGCCAGAAAATAGCCGGCATACTGATATGCTGGGCTATTAATCCTGCCATAAACATGCCGAACCCCATGCCAAGGTCCACTGCCGTATATAGGGTGGCATTGGCAGCACCCCGATGTGTGGCATCGGCCAGGTTATTAACCATGGTTTGAAAAGTTGGAAAGATCACACCATTTCCAAATCCAATCAGGATAGCCGAAATGTAAAATAACACTTCGTTTTTAGCCATTGCCAGCAACAGGAATCCAAAAATTAAAAGTGCAATACAATAAGTCAGCAGTTTCCTGGGGCCATGCCGATCGAAAACTTTGCCAGCGGTAAGCCTGGCTGCGCCAATACCAAATGAAAATATCAGGAAGTACATACCCGAATTGCGAATCCCGATTTCGCGGCCATAGAGCGCAATAAACGAGAGTAAGGCACCATAAGCGATCATGGTTATAAAAACATTAGCCGAGGGAAGCAGTGAGCTTTTCTCGAACATATTATTCCGCTTCAGCACTATTTTTTTCCCTACCACAAAACGCTTCCGCAAATGCACTGCATAAGCGAAACCCAGGCTTGCGAAACTCACCACTGTTCCTGAAACAAACATGGCTGTATACCCCCAATTATGACTCAGGTATAAACCGATTACAGGACCTACAGACATGCCAAGGGTGGTGGAGAACGAGAAGTACCCCATCCCTTCACCCCGTTTGGTAACCGGCACAATATCAGCTGCAATGGTCGACCCCGAAACTGTTGAAAAGCCCCAGCTGAGTCCCTGTACAAACCTTAGCACAATAATGGAAGTAATTCCAAGCGCAACAAGGTAACCTGCAAAAAGAAAAGTATAGAGAATCAGGGAAAGCAGGAATATAGTGCGCCGCCCAAACCTGTCGAGAGCGAAGCCCGAAAAAGGGCGAACCAGCACCGAGGCAATGGTATATACACCCACTACAACACCCACCTGGAATTTTGAAGCATGCAGGCTTGTAACTAAATAAATGGGAAGTGCTGAAAGTATCGCATAATAAGTGATAAACATCAGGAAATTCGACATAATAAGGAATATAAAATCCTTATTCCATATTTTATCATTCATAGCCGCATTTAATATATCCCGTGCAAAGTTATCAATTAATATGAGCCGCTGATTGCCCCTTTTGGCAAAAGAACTATTTACGTTACCTCTGTTTAGGTAGTTAGCTGTTGGAAAAAATTACGGATATGATGTGCAAATCAAATCTTCATGCTCCATAGTAAAACCTGGAATGCAGCACTGAATAACGGCAAAAGCAAGAATACCCAGATCCAGGGCCAACCTCTATTTAATAAGTTGAAGGTTTTTGTTATACTGCATGCGGATAGAGTCGAATACAGGCCTGTATTTTTTATCGACAGGTAATGCAGGTGGTGATTCAACTTTGAGAGGATCGATAGCCACATTATTTTTATAAACCCTGAAATCGAGGTGTGAACCAGTGGATAATCCTGAACTTCCAACATAACCGATAACCTGTCCCTGGCTAACGCTTGAACCTGCATGAATCCCCGGGCCAAAGCCGGAAAGATGCATATACGAAGTAGTGTAACCGTTACGGTGACGAATGCTTACCAACCTCCCAGCACCACCTGCATATGAAGCTTTTAATACAGTTCCGTTTCCGATAGTATGAACCGGTGTGCCTTGAGGTGCAGCATAATCGATACCATGATGTGGCCTTCGGATGCGCAATATCGGATGCATCCGGCTATTCGAGAACTTCGACGTAATGCGCGAAAATTTCAATGGTGCTTTCAGGAACTCCTTACGAAGGTTTTCACCATTTTCATCGAAATAATCAGTGATATTACCCTGTTCGAAACGATAAGCATAATAGGATTTCCCCGAATGCATAAAAACTGCTGAGTGAATTTCGCCAATGCTGATAGGTTTACCATCCACCGAAAGTTCCTCATAGATAGCCTTAAAGGAATCACCTTTCTGGATCGCATAAAAATCGATTGACCATTGGTAAATATTAGCCAGCGCAACAGCCATGTTTGGGTCTAAACCCTTCTCCTGCATGGTACTCCACAAGGATGAATTTATTTCGCCCGATATCGATTTCAACTTTCGGATCACTTCTTTTGCGTCCTTATGTAC
>CALCJE010000176.1 GCA_937965665.1 uncultured Bacteroidales bacterium | reverse complement strand
ACCACCGAGATCTACACTCTTTCCCTACACGACGCTCTTCCGATCTGACTTACCGCGAAGTATGTTCCGGGCTCACAGGGCATGCCGAAGCCTGCCAGATTGTATTTGATCCTGCTGTCATTACTTACGATGAGCTACTCGAAGCTTTCTGGGGCAGCCACGACCCCACCACGCTTAACCGGCAGGGAGCCGACCAGGGAACCCAATACCGTTCGGCAATTTTTTATCACAACGAAGATCAGAAAAAACTAGCCGAATCATACAAGACAAAACTCAATGCCGAAAATGCATTCGAAAAGCCTGTGGTTACAGAAATAAGCCCGGCCACGGCATTTTATAAAGCCGAAGACTACCACCAGAATTATTACAACGAAAATGGCAATGCCCCCTACTGCACCTTTGTTATTAAGCCAAAACTCGAAAAATTCAGGAAGGTTTTCAAGGAGAAACTAAAAAACGAGGCAAATCCTTAACCGCTGTATCACTGTCAGCACATTTTATTTTTTCGTAACTACCAAACAGCAAACTAATTCAGGGTTTGCTGTTTTTTTTTGATCTTCCAAAAACAGCTTTGGTCATTTTTTTAGTTGTATCTTTATTAATGCTTCAATATATTTGTCGGCAGAGACTCGGTTCACACATTTGCTTGTTAACCTGAAATTCATTTTCCTGACCAACCATTATGAAGAGGTTGAACCCTTTGCTATAAAAGATTAAGGCAGATAACGACAAAGTAACACTACATCAGAAAATATGAAAGAAAAGAGTATGAATGAAATGCCCCTGATGAACGAAAACGAAGGGACGGTGCTGTTTTATCCAAATGTTTCCGATAAGGCCATTGACGAAGTGGCGAAGGTATTGCGCTCGAGGTGGATAGGACAGGGACCCAGGGTAGCTCAGTTTGAAAAAGATTTTGAAAAGCGTTTTTTAACCCATAATACAGCCCTGGCTGTCGGATCAGGAACTGATGCCTTGCACATGGCTTACATCCTGTCGGGCATAGGGCCAGGCGACGAGGTTATTGCGCCGGTATTTACCTGCACGGCTACTAACATCCCGTTTTTATACATGGGTGCAAAGGTAAAGTTTGCCGATGTTGATCCTGAAACCATGAACATTAGTGTTGACCATGTAAAACAGCTGGTTAACGAACGCACCAAAGCAATTGTGTGCGTGCACTATGCCGGGTTGCCCTGCGATATGAACGAACTGATGCAAATTGCCCGTCAGTATAACATCCCGCTGATTGACGATGCAGCACATGCCCTTGGTGCCACTTACAAAGGGCAAAATATTGGCGAAATAAGTGATTTCTCGATATTTTCATTCCAGGCCATCAAACATATTACCACTGGCGATGGAGGCATGCTCACCATTAAAAATCCCGACCTGGTTGAGAAAGCTAAGCGTATCCGCTGGTTTGGCATCGATCGCTCGGCAAAGCAAATGGGACATTGGGAAAATGATATTTTTGAGGTTGGATATAAGTACCAGATGAACGACATTGCTGCCGCTTTAGGAATAACAGCGCTTGCCGAATTCGACGAAACCTTAAAATACCGTAAAATGCTTTTTTCGGAATACGAAAAACAATTGGCAGGGATTGATGGCATTAAATTGATAGGAACCGGTTGCAAAGACCGGGAGCATGCCGCATGGTTGTGCACGGTGCTTGTTGAACGCCGTACCGACCTGATGAAAAAGCTGAGGGAGCATAAAATTGAATCGGCCCAGGTGCACTACCGAAACGACAGGTACACCGTTTTTGGCGGCCGTAGAAACGATTTGCCCAATATGGACCTAACCGAAGATAAATACCTGGTGCTTCCGTTACATTTACGAATGACACCCCATGATATTGAAAACATTGCTACTGTAATTAAGAGCGGCTGGTAGCTGAGCTGATTTAAAACAAGAAAGCCAGGTGTTGTTCCACCTGGCTTTTTTGTTTACTACCCTTTCAATTCAATGGGTGTTATTAATGCGCCAAAATGCGGTTCATTTTGTTCCTGAAAACATTCCAGCGAAAAGCCTTCGTATTTTCAGGCTCATTGAGCGGACCATTGAAACGTGTACCGATGCGCAGGTAAAATTTAAAAAAAGTAGAGCTGCTGATTCCCCATTTGAAAAGAAATTGCTTTCGCCCGTCGTTTTTCTTTACCCTGCTGGTTGAAAGCGACAGGAAATGGTATGCCCTGCTGGCCGAAACACCTTTAAAATACCTGACACCCATATGCCAGAGTTTCATCATAAAATCAGGATCGGAATACATGCCCGGCGAAAACTCAATACTAAGGCCGCCCATCAGATCCCAGGTGCGGCGGTGGATCACCATCGGGTACCAGTTGCAGCCATTCCAATCGTCGAAAGGCACTTTATCATACATTTCGAGCAATTCCTTTTCCTTGAATTCCGATGCATTCCGCCCAAAATTATAGGGACCTATCACGCAGTTATAACTCGTAACGTGTGGTTGTATGAGGGTTCCTGAAATACAATAATAATGATCATCCTGCTTACCGATTTCGTCGAGCAAGGCTTTGTCCCAACCCGGGCAAACATACATATCATCGTCGATCAGGCATATTAAATCCGAATCGGCCAGGCTGTATGGAGCATTAAACCCATAACATACGCCTGCATTTTGGACTGAATGTGTATAGCTGATGTTATTTTCTCTCAGCCATTCGAGTGTTCCGTCTGTTGCCTGGTTGGCATGCACAATTACCTGATGATGAAATGTGGAGTTTTTGCGAATGGCTTCAACACAAATTTTCAATATTTGCAGGTTATTCCACGAAGGAATAAGTATTGAAAAAACAGGTTCTTTGATTTCAGAAACTTTATGGAAGGAAATTTTACCCGGGTTCATCCGATACAATTAAACAATTACACAATCCGCAAATCTATTTAAAAAATCCAATTCGCCAAACGACTTCTGAACATGATTTACAGATCGAAAGCCGATTTTTTCCGACCAGCTTTGTAGTATAAAACCCTGGCATCCTCAACGGTTACCAGGCTTCCATACCGCACACTTTCGAGGTATGGCCTGATCAATTCGAAGAAAGCATCTATTTTTGGACCTTCGTCAACAATTTCGACCACCACCGGCAGTTTATCGTTTGTTTCCCAGAATTTGGCTGAGTGAACCACGCTGCTTCCACCATACCCCATCATGCCTTTATGAACCGTTGCGCCGGCCATTCCATTCCGCCTTGCTGCAAATACCAGCGCTTCGTACAGCGGCGTATGTTTCAGTTTATCTGTAGAACTGGTATAAACCCGAAGCACTTTTACTTCACTGTTCGTATTCATATTACAGGATTTTAGTAAGCATTATGCCTGCAAAAGTGGCCAGCAATCCAATAAAAATACTGCTGCCGGTGTACAAAAAGAAATGAAAGAATTCGCTGTCGCGGAGCAGGGCCATGTTTTCGGCAGCAAACGCCGAAAAAGTGGTAAACCCGCCGCAAAATCCTACCGTTAAAAATAAACGCCATTCGGTACTGATAAAATCACCTTTTTCGGCAATGCCATAAATAATACCAATCAGCAGGCAGCCAATTATATTTACTGCAAAAGTCCCGAAAGGAAAGGACGACGGGTAATTTGCCGTAACATAGCGCGACATCAGGAACCTCGAAACAGTTCCCAGAAATCCTCCCGTACCCACCAGTAAAATCAATCTTAGCATGCGTAAATTTTTAATTACCCGATTACACCCAAAACTCAACAGTCATTTAACTGAATATGTCTTTCCGGATGTGATGATTTTCAAAATTACGAAAATTTTTCATTCAATCCCTTCAATAACCTTTAAAGCCATCGTATGCCCGGAAACTTACCTGCATAATTGCAAACTGATATGGAAAGTCGAATTCCGTTACCTTGACATTTCTAAAAAAAGAAATGCCGCCATTTTCCTTTGCAGGAGAAGGCAGCATCCTTTTTCAAGATATGAAGCTTATTGCAATTACTCCATCATTTTAAGGCATTTCTGGATATTTTTCCAGGTATGTTCAATGTCGTGATCAAGTCCAACGCTAAACCTTACCAGACCGGCTGAAAGTCCCATATCGTGCTGCACGTCTTCGGGTACTTCGCTCGAAGTACTCTTGCCCGAATTGCTGAACAGGGTTTTAAAATAACCAAGGCTCACCGCCAGGTATCCAACGTCGTTCATTTCCATCAGTTCCATAAAGCGCGCAGCTCTTTCGCTGGTACACAGATCAATGGATAGCATTCCGCCGAATCCAAAGTCAGGGTTCATCTGTTTTTTCA
>CALCJE010000175.1 GCA_937965665.1 uncultured Bacteroidales bacterium | reverse complement strand
ACATCCCACATCCGACATCCCACATCCGACATCCCACATCCCACATCCCACATTCTTCATTCCGCATTCTGCAATCATACAACTGACTTCGTTTTACGAATCAAGGCATTAGATTAAAAAATATTTTTCCAACTGAGGAATTATTGTAAATTTGCACCTCTTTTCACGAAAACTATTAAATTACATACAAATGGCAATTATTGGCGAAATACGAAAACATTACTGGTTACTTGTAGCTATTATCGGTGTTGCTTTACTACTCTTTGTTCTCAGCGATTTCCAGCGCAAAAAAGGGAAAGCGAGCAATACCATAGGTGTTATTGCAGGGGAAAAAGTAGCGATTACTGAATTCAACAAAAAAGTTGAAGAAAATACCGAGATGCAGAAAGCCAACACCGGCAAAGGCAACCTTACTGCAGAAGAAAGTTACCAGGTGCGTCAGCAAACCTGGCAGCAAATGGTGAATGAAATTGTAATGAACAAGCAATATGATATGCTTGGCGTTGCCGTTCCTATCGAAGAACTTGATGATCTCGTGCGTGGTAAAAACCCGCATCAGTATATTCGTCAGAGCTTTACCGATCCCAAAACAGGTCAGTTCGACCAAAAAGCTGTAAATAATTTTCTGGCCAACCTCGATAATCCCGAAATGGTGAAACCCGAAATGAAGCAGCGTTACCTGATGCTCGAAAAAGCTATCAAGAGCGACAGGCTTTCGGCCAAATACAACAACCTGATAACAAAAGGGTTTTATGTGCCATCGATGTTTGCCAAACGCAGCTACAACGAAATGAATGCAATGGCCCAGGTTCGTATTACCGGAATTCGCTACCAGAGTATTTCGGATGCCGAAGTTAAACTTACTGACTCCGATTATGAAAAATATTACAACGAAAATAAGTACAAATTCAAACAGGACCAACCGGCCCGCTCCATTGAGTATGTAATTTTTGAGCCTAAAATGTCGGCCGAAGATATTACACTGCTCAAAAGCAATGTTCAGAAAGCTTATAATGAATTTGTGGCTACAACCGATGTTGCCGGTTTTGTAAATTCAACTTCCGATAACCGTTACGACAGCAGCTGGCACCGCCGCGGCACATTCTCGCCGAATATCGACTCACTGCTTTTCAGCGTTCCTGTCGGACAGGTGTTGCAGCCAATTGAAGATAACGGCATGTACCGGATCTTTAAACTGGTTGATCGCCAGTCGAACCCTGATTCATTAAGGGCAAGCCATATCCTGATTTCGTATGCCGGTACCCCGATTCAAACTGCTACCCGCACCCGCGAAGAAGCTTCGAAACTGGCAGATAGCCTGATGATGGTGGTGAAGAAAAACCCGGCAGCTTTCGAGGCTGTTGCCAGCACATTGAGCGACGACCAGATGGCAAAAACAAAACAGGGCGACCTGGGTTGGTTTGCTGATGGTGCCATGGTTCCCGAATTTAACGAAGCCGTTTTAAAAGGTACTGTTGGTGAAATTAAAAAAGTAGAAACCCAGTTCGGATTCCATATCATTAAAGTGGTTGGTAAAAAAGACCCATCTACTAAAATTAAAGTAGCCAGCGTTGATTTCACCATGGAACCTGGTTCAAAAACCATCGAGGATTACTACAACCAGGCCAGCAATTTCGCATCCACCAACAACACCATCGAGAAATTTGAAAAAGCCGGCAAAAGCAAGGATATGCGCAATGCTGATCAGATTTCGGAAAGCGATAACACGATTCCCGGGTTGAAATCGGCTCGCGAAATTATCCGCTGGTCGTTCAACAAGGATACTGAAAAAGGCGCCGTTTCGAATGTTTTTGATGTTGAAGGTACTTATGTAGTGGCTGCGCTCAAAACCAAGATCGAAAAAGGATATGTTCCTCTCGAAGTGATTAAGGAACCGCTCAAACCTCTGGTGATCCGTGAGAAAAAGGCTGAATTGCTGATGAATAAACTTAACACTGTCCTGGCTAAAGGCAAGGATCTGAATGTAGTTTTACCACAGTTTGCAGGAACCAAAATCGATACCGTTGATGTTGCTTTTGCAAGCGCCAATATTCCGAATTTTGGTCACGAGCCTAAACTTACCGGTAATATTTTCCCAGCCAAAAAAGGTGTTTTCTCTGGACCTGTTAAAGGTGAACAAGCCATTTATGTGTATGTTCTCGACCAGCTGAAAGAAGCCCCAGTTACCACTGATTTTGCAAACCAGAAACGCCAGATGGAGATGTATTTCCAGAGCCGTGCAGGCATGCTTCCTTCAATATTACAGGAAAAAGCCAATATTAAGGATAACCGGATACTTTTCTATTAAACCCGGGTTAAACAAAACAATGAAAGCCGTTTCAGTAATGAAACGGCTTTTTTATTTGTCCCCGGTTGTACGCTGAGGCCGGTTGGGAAACAGCTGCATATTGTGCGTTCGATGGAACTATATATCTCTTTCGGAATTACCGGGCAAAGGTTAATCTATACATTATTCACAATATTTTACTTCGGCCAGGCTTTTTTATAAGGGTTGAATATCCTTATTTTCTTTTCCAAACCCGGGTTAAAATGAGGCCCGGAACTGTATCAATTATGCATTATGAATGTCCCTGGAATTCTCTTGTTTCGTCATCAACAAACCACCGGTATAGAATCAAAACAGAAAACCCGGGGCACAACGAATTAAGAAGTGATGATGTTTTTGCGAAATGTTTACACCAGTATCAGCCGGTTCGAATCCTGTTTGATGAAGATGAACAGCAGGATGGTAAAAGCCCAGAGCGACGATCCGCCATAACTGAAAAATGGAAGCGGGATCCCGATTACCGGCATCAGCCCTATGGTCATACCCACGTTTACAAAAAAATGGAAAAACAAGATGGATGCAACGCCATAACCATAAATGCGGCTGAATTCCGAGCGTTGTCGCTCGGCCACCATTATAATCCTGGTAATAAGTGCCAGGAACAGAAGAACAACAATGGTTGATCCTACAAATCCCCACTCTTCACCAACGGTGCAGAAGATAAAATCGGTGCTTTGTTCCGGTACAAAGTTAAATTTGGTTTGTGTGCCTTTCAGGAAACCTTTGCCCCAGAAACCGCCGGAGCCAATGGCAATCTTCGATTGGTTCACGTTATAACCGGCACCCTTCAGATCGATTTCTTTGCCTAGCACCACATTGATACGCGTTTTCTGGTGTGGCTCCAGAATATTCTGAAACGCATACTCCACACTCAGCACAAAAAGCGATGCAACAACGAATATGCCTATTACTTTCGCTATATTTTGCCAGGTACGCCGGATGAAAAAGATAAATCCAAGGATCAGAAAACCTATAACCGCAATAACGATGTACTGGTTAAATAACAAAGCCATGATAGCCAGTATGACTATGGTAACACCAAATAACAGGATGCTGCCTGGCATGCCCTGCCTGTACAGGACCAGGGTTAATGAGGCATAAACCATGGCTGAGCCGGTATCATTCTGTAAAATAATGAGTACAGCCGGAATGCTAAGGATAATCCAGGGAATAAGTTGTGATTTTCGTTTTCTGATATCAAAATCCAGGGCACTGAGGTAATGTGCCAACGCCAGGGTTGTGGCAAATTTGGCAAATTCGGCAGGCTGAAGTTTAAAACCCCCGATTTCGAACCAGGACCGGGCGCCGGAAGTTACATTCCCGAGAAATAAAACAACTACCAATAGTAATATCGTTCCAATATAAATCGGATAAGCAAAAGCATTGAAGAATTTGGCATCCGTGAGTATGATCATCAGCGCAATTACTAATGATGTAATGATCCAGAGCAATTGTTTGCCATAGGATTGGGAAAGATCAAATATGCTTGCATGCTCATTGTTGTAAACTGCAGCGTAGATGCTCAACCATCCCATAAGTACAAGTACCAGGTACAACAGCACCAGCGTGCGGTCTATATGTCGGAATATGCCTTTTTGTTCTTTCAATTGTTCAGCAGGTTAGCATTAATCATTCGGTCTTCAATTTCTTTTCGTTTTACCGTGCGGAAAATGTATTTTTCAATCATCAGCGAGGCAATCGGAGCTGCCCAGGTTGCGCCAAAACCGGCTTCTTCAACAATAACGCAAATGGCGATCTGTGGGTTTTCAACCGGTGCAAAGGCAATAAAGTTTGAATTGTCTTTACCACTTGAAGTTTGCGCTGTACCGGTTTTCCCGGCCATGGTTAAGCTGTCAATTTTATAGGCGCGGGCTGTACCATGCGCCCCCGAAAATACCTCGGTCATACCCTGTACTATTACATCCAGGTATTCGGGATTGATAGTGGCCACATTTTTCTGGGATGCAAACTTGGTTTTTTCGGTACCCACCGAACGTACCACATGAGGCGGATAAAAGTACCCGCGGTTGGCAACCATGGCAGCATAATTTACAAGCTGGAGTGGCGTAGTAAGCACTTCACCCTGCCCGATGGACAGTGAGCGGACAGTCATAGCATTCCAGTGGCCTTTGCCGT
>CALCJE010000174.1 GCA_937965665.1 uncultured Bacteroidales bacterium | reverse complement strand
GAAACAGGGCACAGGTATATGCAGAGATAGCCAGGCCCATATTGGGATCAAACGTACATGAAATAATTGTATTAAACAAGCATTTTCATCCTGCCTTCTTTTTTGAAAACATAATCCTGAGCATAGGAAACGAGGCTATTGCCACAAAAAGCACCAGGATATACACCGAGTATTCAATTACACCAGGGTATGTTTTACCGATGTAATAGCCCAGTGGCACCAGGGTTCCGATCCAGGTTATAGCACCGGCCAGGTTAAAAAGCAGGAACTTACGAAACGAAAACGCCGAAGCCCCGGCAATCATAGGTACCAGGGTACGGATAACCGGCATAAAACGCCCCAGCACAAAAGCCCATATACCAAAACGTGTGTAAAAGCCCTTGCCTCGCTCCAGGTATTCTATCTTAAAAAACCGCGACTTATTATCTGTAAACAGCTTATTCCCCAGCCATTTTCCTTTAAAATAGCCCGTCAGATCGCCCAGGAAAGATGCGGCAATCATTGACAAAATAAGCCATCCCAGCGGGATATCGAGGTAATGTGATCCGCAGAATATACCTGCGGCAAAAAGCAGGTAATCGCCGCCAGGCAACACGAATCCCAGGAAAAATCCTGTTTCGATGTAAATAATGGCAAGCAACAGCAATAATCCGCCTACCATAATGAGTTCGTGCGCATTAAAGAGCGTTTGCAGGAAGCTGCTTTGGGCCAGTATCATTACGAGGCTTTTTTAGGTTGTTTAATTTTGAAAGAGAGTATAACACTCAGCGTTATTATACAAGCAATAAAAGCAAGCGATAATTCGATAGGGATTTTATACACATCAATCATCAGCATTTTAATACCCACAAATACCAACACTACTGCCAGTCCGTAACTGAGCAGCCAGAAACGGTTCACTACGCCGGCCAGTGCAAAATACAGGGAGCGCAATCCCAGTATGGCGAATACATTCGAAGTATAAACTATAAACTGGTCCTGGGTTATGGCAAGAATGGCAGGTATGCTGTCGACCGCAAAAATAAGGTCGGTGGTTTCTATCAGTATCAGCACCAGGAAAAGCGGTGTGGCAAAGCGTTTGCCGTCGAGTTTTACAAAGAATTTATCTCCCTGTAAATCCGGGGTAACTGGCATAAAACGCTTGAAAAACCGAATTACCGGGTTTTTATCGGGTTCAATTTTGGTGTTGTTATGAAAAAACATTTTATACCCGGTGTAAATAAGTAAGGCACCAAAAATATAAATGGTAAAATGAAACTTCTGAATGAGGGCGGCTCCCGCGAAAATAAAGATAATACGCATCACCAACGCCCCGATAATTCCCCAGAATAGCACCTTGTGCTGGTATTTGGATGGCACCTGGAAATAGCTGAAAATCATAATAAATACAAAGATGTTATCCACACTTAGTGCCTTTTCGACCAGATAACCCGTGAAAAACTCCAGCGCCTGCTGCTGTCCTTTCCAATAGTAAAGAATGCCGTTAAAAACCAGCGCCAGGAATATCCACACGCCTGTCCAGGTAAGTGCCTCACGAAGTGAGACATCATGCGATTTACGATGGAAGACCCCCAGGTCGAGGGCCAGCATAAGCAATACAAAAGCGTTAAAAAGTATCCAGAACAATAAGGGTGTATCCATGCAAGTTAAAATTTAATTTGCATGTCAAAACGCAGATACAAATGCCATTGTTCAGAATATGAAATAATTTTACATTTTTTAACGACTGGCCATGTGCATGGTCATTCGAACAAGGCGAAAAAAGCCGGGCTCACCCCTATTTTTCGGTAACTAAAATCAGGGTTGTAAAGAACATAGGCATCTCCATGCCGCCCGGCATGTTTGGGCCGTCGAGGATATAGGCCGTACCCGACATTTTCTGTTCAACTGCCGATTCGTTGACCCAGCCGGTTTGGGGGTTCACTTTTATTTCGGAAATCATGGAACCTGCCAGATCATACTTTATCGACATGCCATTTGTTTCAAAATAAGTATCGCTGTCAACGGTTTTCATATCGGAAACGCCGCTTATGGTATAGTACGATTTTTGAAGTTCGGAAAAAGTGTAAGTTGTGCTTATGGCGGCTTCCATAGTCGATTCGAGCCGGGTATTTACTTTCCATGTGTCGCCCTGAGTTACCGGAGTATCGGGGAAAATGGCCAGGCACATTTCGAGGTTACCTTTAATTGCTTTTTCACCATACGATTTCATAAGCTGGGCTTTAAGCTGCTCCTGCTGTGCTTGTGCGAGCTGCGGGAATTTATCGAACAAATGCCCGAACAGGACCTCAATATTCTTAACTTCTATCACCCTGCCCGATGTTGTAAGCTTTATGCCGAAAGGCTGATCGATCATGGAACCCAGTATGGTCGACATGATATCGCTTTCGTCTTTGTTATCCGAGCTCCATTGTTGTGTTCCTGAAGGCAGGCTCATGCTCAGCCCTAAATTTTTATAACTGACTTCCATCTCGTACATTTCGTTTTGTATATCAGTTACCGTATACGCCATCATGCCTGTAATCTGTATTTTAGAATCCAGCTGCCGGCCTTCAATGGTTTGATTCATGGATGTGTTGGCTGTCATTTTCTGGGTGTAGGTTTTGCCTTTCTCCAGATTCAGCTTGAGAGTTTGTTTTTGCGCATGGCAGGTGGCAAAGGTTAATACAGCAATAAAAATGAAATGGAGTTTTTTCATAGTTGGGTTATAAAATTGGGATTAATATAGTTTTCAGCGTGTAAAAGGTCTGAAGGTAAAAGTTTTTTAAACCGTTAAGAATATTTGAATTTATCAGAGCAAAATGCGGCCGGTTACATCTTCAATCATCATTTCGAGGTCTTCGTAAAACCCGACCGGCTTTACATACCAGGCAGGTGTATATTCAGCAATCGTGTCATCAAGCCGGGTATCCATATATCCAAACTCCAGCTGTATGCACTCTTCCGCAATCACATCCTCAATTGAATCGGAGAGCGGAAACAAAAAAACTCGTTCTTTCAATTCTTTTACAAAGGCTGCTCGTATAAAAGCACTGCTCGAAAATGGCGATGAAGGCTTGTTGATGGTGGTAACCCGCCTGCCGCTCTGCCACAGAAGAACACCTGATTTATCAAAACGATAACTGAGCATATGTATAAACACTTTCACATGATTAACATACTGATCGAGGTAAACTACAATTTCTCCATCAAAAGTGTATAATCCACTAAACCTTGTATTTTCCGGCTTCACCAGCTTGTTTTTTTCGAAAAGCGCGTTTATGGTGGCGAGTTGCCGGTCCGTTAAGACCTGTTCGTTTTCAGTATCGGTGAACCGCACCGCACACCTGTAATCGAGTGGCGCATCAGCATCATGTTTACTACACGAAACCAGGATAGTGAATAAAAGTATAAGGGAAAAATATTTCACAATGCGTAAGAATTTTAAAGCCGGGCTAATCCTTACCCAAGGATTTCCCCGCACGGTAATAATGTTTTGTTTAAATCAATTTATTACTGCAAATCTGAATTATGGCCCAAACTGTATCGGCAAAAACCGACTTATCGCCAAATAATATCATATTTATTACCCAGTAAATCGTTGTACCAAATATCGATCTGGAAAAGCTTCGACATATCAAACGGCGTATCAAAAGTAAATGAAGGTAGGCCTGCCGACACATCCAGGGTCGGGCTGTTGAAAAGCCGGCCCATCTGGTTATCACTAAACTGCAGCATCACATCAGTAAGTATACTCGAAGGATTTACAACAGTTCCATCGGGCAGTTTAAATTCAAATGTGATGGAAGTAAGTTTCCCGTCGCTGTTGGTATGCAACGTTGGTGAAATAATAACCAGGTTATATTTCACATCCATATTCGAATATTCGAGCGTATACTTACGCGTTCCATCCAGCGTTAAGGTATAAGTACCCATTTTTAATGGCAGGAATGCTGTTCCCCAGGGAGCGCCGGCAGGTGCACCGGCCTGCCGGTTAAATGAGGAAGTAAACCCAGCATTGTCATCATTTAACCTGTAACCCCATGTGGATATATCGTTGTAAGGATCGCCATCAGGTCCGGATAGCTTAATATCCCCGTTCGAAAAAGTAAGCCCCGAACCGCCGTCAATATCCACTGAATAGTTGATGTATGCATGGGCATCGTCAGAAAGTACCGGCGTGGTCTGGTTCAGGCCCCATTTACCGCTGAAGCGTGCATATTTGCTGTAAACCACCAGCTGCTTTTTCGACAACACATCGGGAATACCATCATTATCTGCATCAATATTTTTAGCAATGGATGCATAGTATCCCCCGAGTACCTTCAGGCTGTTTATTTCAGCTTCGGTTATAACAATTTCGTTCCCAAATGGATCATGCGCCGGTATTACACTTGTGCCGACCATGGTGAGTGTGGAGAGATCAATAGACGTGTTTTCGCCATTTGTTAGACTACCTAGCGGCAGCATATTTAACTCCTGCGCCGACAAATTGCCGATGTATCTATTATTTGCATCCAGAAAAATAAGAGCTATCCCTGTACCCGGCTCACCGCCAACAGAAAATGCCCCATCTACAATATCATAAAGCTCGTAATATTTGTTACTGAACACAAGTACCTTCTTAGCATCGGCCAGGGTTAAAGTATTGTCCGATCCGGAATTTGTGCTTTTTGAACCAGACAGAATTTTGCCTTTAATAACAATTCCGCCCTGGTTATTTTCATGATCCTTATTGCAGCTTACCAGCAGCATGGCTAACGCAAACACTAAAAACAAGTTTTTCATATCACAATTTATTTATACGTGTATATTTTGGTAAAAGCAATTATTGTTTTAAGCATATTGACCAATCTCATCCACCAGTAATTTCCGGGAAAATTACCCTGGAAACAGCCCCCTTAAAACTGATACCAAAGTACGAATATACAGCACAAAAGCAAACCAAAAAATATTTTATAATTGCCTTGCCGGCGAACCTGTGAATCCGGCGGCACTTTCCTGTTCACCGATGACATTACTGATGCCATGTTTCAAAATTCCGACTATAGGACAAGTATGAACATCGATGAGAAAAGCTCACCAGGCAGCTGGCAAATTATTTATTGCCAGATATTTACAAATAAAAAGCAAAGCCAAGTAATGATAACTGCAAATGCAATGATGCAATAATGGTTGCGCCGGATCAAAAAAGTTTATGTTTTAAACACACAGCTGTGATAAATGGCAGCTGTCAAAGGATTTTAAACCGACGTGAACCGAAGGCTTTGAAAAAGCATAACAGGCCATATTTCGATTAACCTGTTATCTTTGTAAAAACAAAAATTAATCCGGCTATGAGCTCACGACTGGATAACCTGAAAATAAACTATAAGATATGGCTCGAAACCAAAGAGCAGCAAGGCATTTTAGGGGATAAAAAATGCGAATTGCTCAGGGCTATCGAAGAAACCGGATCGCTGAACGAAGCCATGAAAAAGCTCAATTTAACCTATCGTAAAACCTGGGAAAATCTTCGTAAAATAGAACGCGAACTGGGCTTCCCGCTTATAAAACCTACCCGGGGAGGAGCCGAAGGCGGAAGTACTGTTTTGACCAACGAGGGGAAAATCATCATCCGGGCATTCGAAAAATTTCATGCCGAGTACGACCAAATTATTCAACAGGGTTTTGAAAAAATACTCGAAGATCTGAAATTGCAGATTAAATAGCTCACTGACCTTATTTTTGAGAATTTATCAATACAGGTATTTCTATTTATATCGAATTGCATACTTTTGCAATTCGTAATTAACAAGACTTTTCAATATGAACAATGCCATTTACAATTTCAATCTTCCTCAAAACGAGGCTGTCATGGAGTATAAAAAGGGTAGCCCCGAAAGGTTGCAACTCGATAAAGAACTTGAGCGCCAGCTTCAAAACCCGGTCGAAATTCCCCTGATCATCGGAGGGAAAGAAGTATTTACAGGGAAAACAGGAGAAATCAGGATGCCCCACAAGCATGCGCATGTGCTGGCAACTTACCAGGTAGCTTCGGATCGTGAAGTTGAAATGGCCATTGATGCCGCACTGTCGGCGCACAAAATCTGGAGTAATCTTTCGTGGACCGTTCGTGCTTCGGTAATGCTCAAAGCGGCTGAACTGATATCGGGTAAATATCGCCAGTTGCTTAATGCTGCCACCATGCTGGGGCAGAGTAAAAATATTTTTCAGTCGGAAATTGACGTAGTTTGCGAAACCACCGACTTCCTGAAATATAATACCTATTTTGCTTCACGCATTTATGAAATGCAGCCCCAGTCGGCATTTAACCAGCTGAACCGCATGGAGTTCCGCCCGCTCGAAGGATTTGTATTTACAGTTAGCCCTTTTAATTTTACATCCATAGCCTCCAACCTCAATATGGCCCCGGTTATGATGGGTAACACAACCGTGTGGAAACCGGCCACCACCTCCATGCTTTCCAATTACTACCTGATGAAAATATTCCAGGAAGCAGGATTGCCCGATGGCGTTATTAACTTTATCCCCGGCAGCGGTGCCGCTATCGGCAAAAAAGTACTGCAGTCGCCACACCTGGCAGGTATACATTTCACAGGATCGAACCAAACATTTAACAGCTTGTGGCAACAGGTGGCTTCGCAGTTACCGTTATATGTTTCCTATCCCAGGCTCGTCGGCGAAACCGGCGGGAAAAATTTCATGTTTGTGCATCCTACAGCATCAGCCATCGAAGTTGCCGTAAATGCTTACAGGGGTGCTTTCGAATACCAGGGACAAAAATGTTCGGCAGTTTCGCGTATGTATGTTCCCGAATCGCTGTGGCCTGCTATTAAAAACGAGCTAACCCGGATCAGCCACGATGTAAAGATGGGTGATGTTACAGATCCGTTGAACTTTGTAAATGCGGTTATAGATGAAAAGTCGTTTGATAACATAATGAGTTACATCACGTATGCAAAAAGCTCGGATGAAGCTGTGATACTTGCAGGTGGAAACGGGGATAAATCAACCGGATATTTTGTAGAACCTACCATTATTGTAACTACAAATCCCCGATTCCGCACTATGGAAGAGGAGATATTCGGGCCGGTGCTCACCATTTATGTTTACAAGGACGAGCAGGTTTCTCAAACCATCGACCTGTGCAATACCACTTCGCCATATGGATTGACCGGTGCAGTTTTTGCACGCGACAGGGTGGCTGCCTCCGAAATATGTGAGCAATTGAGATATTCGGCTGGTAATTTTTACATAAACGATAAACCAACCGGAGCCGTAGTTGGCATGCAGCCGTTTGGCGGTTCGAGGGCTTCGGGAACAAATGATAAAGCTGGTGGTGAATTTAACCTCATACGCTGGATTAGCCCACGAACGATAAAGGAAACTTTTCTGCCGGCCACTGAATACCGTTATCCGTATATGATGGAATAGCCTGGTTTTGTTTTTACAATTCCGCCTTCGTATAATGCAACTGAACAAGGCCTTTGTCAAACTGCTTCGACGAAACCAGTGTTAATTTTTGTTCGGGGCGCTCACTGCTGAAGAGCTGAGTACCTTCCCCCAGCAGGGTGGGAATCACCGAAATTATAAACTCATCAACCAGGTTAAGTTTTAGTAGTTGATTCACAATTTCGGCGCCACCATCGCAGTAAATATGCTTCCCCGGTTCCGACTTCAGCTTTTGAACCAGTGCTGCCAGCCCGCCGGAATAATATGTCACCTGGCCTGAGGCTTGCCCGGGGTTGTGGGTAATAACATAAAGCAACTTGCCCGCAGGCGGATATTCAAGTCCCATGGACTGAACCTTGTCGTATGTTTTACGCCCTACAATCATGGTGTCTACATTTTCAATAAATGCGGCATATCCATAATCCTCACCTTCCTGCTCAACGATGGACAGGAAACTCAGATCGTCATTGGGCCGGGCAATAAACCCGTCGACACTGCATGCGATATAAACAATTACTTTCCTTTGCATGGCACTGTTTTAAGGAAATGTTTGATTTTAGTTAAGGCGGGCAGGTTTTGCAAGTTTGCCTGCCATGAAATCCACTTTTTTAGCCGGCAGGCTCCCATAATTCGACCTTATTACCTTCGGCATCAAGAATATGCACAAATTTGCCATAGTCGTAAGTTTCAATTTCATCGACAATGGTCACTCCTTCTTTCTTTAATATTTCAACCAGGGCATCCAGGTTTTCGACCCGGTAATTTATCATAAAATCACGGGTAGAAGGATCAAAATATTTTGTTGTTTCGGGGAACGGGCTCCACTGTGTTTGTGCTTTCGTGCTGCTGTCGGGTCCTTCGAACCACTCAAAAGTTGCCCCGTAGGGATTAGTCTTTAGCCCAAGGTGTTCCTGGTACCAGGCAGTCATTTTTTTGGGATCTTTACATTTAAAAAATATGCCCCCAATTCCGGTTACCCTTTTCATTGTGCTGGTTTTATTAGTGGTTGTTAATGTTTTGAATGCAAACCCAAGACAAAAAGTTGTTACAAAGGCCAGGGTTAAAAGTATGGTTTTTTTCATGGAAAACAGGTTTTAGTTTTATCTGAACTGAAAGTACAACGAACAGGATACAGAGCAGTATGATGAGTAAAGCAAACGGCGTTCATGTTTTCCGAAGCCCGGCTAACATGCAGTATAATTTCGCGGAATATTGTTTCCGCATCCTGTTTTTATCCATAATTTACGTTAAAAAACTCCTACAGGAACAGTCCGTTACTCCATATACACAACCGAAGGCTCATTCAGGTTGAATATTCATTTTATATAATGGTTTCCGAACAAAATATGCTATCAATTAACCTTGTAATCTGTATTTTGTTTTGTTCCATGCCTGGATTGCAGTTAACTGGTTTTAATCATAAATATAAAGTACTTTTTTGCATCACCGGCAATAACGTACAAACTGATAATTTTCCCAGGCGGTCAGGCTGCCAGATGTGATTCAGCTCACATTAAGTCCAGCTAAACTCAAAAATATTCTTTGTGATCTATTGGGATACTTTTGCAAACTCTTCCATTTCTTTGGTTATTTCCAGTGCTTTCTCTATACGGGCAAACTCCCCTTTGCTAACAAACCACCTGAACCATTTTTTATCATGGTTTCGAATATTGAGGTTCCTGTAAAGCCATAGCCCTGCCAGGGTCTGCAACAATACTATTGGCACCTGTATTCCCCAGAAACTGAGTGGCGATTGCTGCATCCACTCTACCGACATGTACCATGTTGAAAATACAGGTAATTGTATCCACAAAACCCCAAGGGTTTTCAGATTCGACACCTTTAACTCCGATAACTTCTGCTGTGCAGTTACTATATTCTGGCTGTTGTCGAAACCATGGATAAGCACCAGGTGATATATATATAAACCCACCGCTATGGCAGTTACAAAAAAGTTTATGCCCAGCGAAATTTTGAAAACAACCGATGTAACCGGCCAGGAACTTAAAAGCAGTGTAGCAATTCCTATACACCATCCAATTCCCAGAATTATGCCTGTCCAGCGGATTGTCCGCAAGCCCTTCAATGATATTCGGGCTTTCTGTTGAAGTGTTTCATGCAATAATTTCCGGTTAAGTGTAAGTGACTGATCTATTCTGGCATTCTGAGCCTTCCACAGACTGATGATTTCCATATCTTCCATTTTACTGATTGTTTTAAGGTGATGTATTTTTGATATCTGCTTTTGCTATGAAACTAATTTAAAAGAGGGTATCGTCGGTTATTAATGAGTTATATCCGGGAAAAGATGGAGTTTAACCCGAAACACCCAACCTGATGAACTTTTGCCGGAGTGCATTTTTGATACGACTAATGCGTGTGGTAACATTTGTTTCGCTGATTCCAAGTATTTCGGCCATTTCGCTGCTGCTTTTTTCTTCAAGGTACAGTAATATCAGTGCTTTATCGAAGGATTTCAATTGAGAAATAAAATGTTCGAGTGTTTGAAGATCATGTTCTCTTTCATCCTGAACCTTTGCATCTGCGAATTGAATCAAAGTTTCCGTAAATGGCATCGAAATAACTTTGCGGCTTTTTTCTTTGCGGTTAAATGAAATTGACACATTGAGTGCGATGCGGTAAATCCAGGTTGAATAGCGGTACTGCCCGTTGTAATTCTCAAACGATTTCCACAACTGCTCAATGATTTCCTGAATCAGGTCATTACGATCGTGGCTGCTTGAAACATAAGCATTTGCAACTTTATACAGGATAGCTTTATGGCTGTTGAGAACATCAAGGAATTTTTCTTCGTTTTGCATAGGTGCACAATAATGGTTAATAGCAATCAACAATCCGGGTACCGGGATATGCCTGTTAACGACTTGTTTTATATAGTATTCGCAAAGGCCATTAAAAAATCACAATATAAATAAAAATATTTAAGTAAAATCGATTGAAACCTGACACAAGGGTGCAACGTTAATTGCATGCAAACCTGATAAATGAGTTGAAAATATCAAAAGCAAACTACTTTTCCGATAGTGGGGTATATAAAATGCTCCCATAAATGGCAGTAAACCAGGATCGGGCTCGCACTCAGCCAGAAATTCTGTTAATCCAGCTATACTTTTACCTGATTTCCTTCAGCCCGGAGATACCGGCATCGAGCAAGGTTCGCGAATCGTTGAGGAAAAGCTTGAGGTCTGCCTGCGACTGCCTGTCGAGCATTATAGTATCATTCTGGTATCGTGCCGCCGGCAGGATATAATACTGCCGCTTTCCATCAGCCATGGGATTATACACCCAGGTAAGCTGGTAACCGGCATCTTTGATGGAAGTTTTGCCCGCTTGTTTATGCAGCGTTATTTTCACCATGGTGCCCCCGTCGGTATAACGTTTGCGCTGGTTCGAAACATAGTTCCCCAGCGACCACACCACCAACTGCTCTTTGGCCAGGGTATCGGAACGGCGCCATTCCATGGGTTGAATTACATGCGGATGCGAACCGATCACTATATCAGCGCCATGATCAAACAGGTACCCGGCTATTTCTTTCTGATAGTCGTTGGGTTCGCGCTGGTATTCAATACCCCAGTGAATAAACACGATGGCAGCATCAACAACCGAATCGCGTACAGCTTTCATATCAGCCAGTATGCGTTCTTTTTCAACCAGGCTTACCACGTTGTTGTCGGGAACAGGTATGCCATTGGTGCCATAGGTATAATTTAACAAAGCAAGCCGAAAGCCACGGGTGTTTATAATCATTGGGTTCGTTCTATGATAGCTTTCTTCAGTTTTATAAGTGCCCAAATGTATCATTCCCAGGCTATCGAGCATGGTTACAGTACGTTCAATACCGGTCCGGCCTCTATCGCAACAATGGTTATTGGCGGTGCCAACAATATCGATACCTGCATTCAGCATACCATTCACCAGCTCATCGGGCGAACTGAACGCAGGATAACCGCTATAGGGTTTCCCTGCAAGGGTGGTTTCGAGGTTTGCAATCGCCAGGTCGGCACCTGAAAGAAAAGGCTTTATATAGCTGAAACAAGTGTCGTAATTATACGTGCCACGCTGGCTGTCCCACGCCGCTTCAACCTGGGGCATATGCTGCATGATGTCGCCTGCAAAAATGAGGGTAATTTCATGAGCGGCAACCTGCGATTTGCGTCGGTCGCCAGCCGGATGCGTGGGCAATGCTGACAGCAAAACGCCGGCTGACACTACCAGCGCGAGTTGCATAAAACGACGTTTCAAAAAACCAGAAATCATACGCTAAAATATTTATATCATTTAAACGATCGTAACTGTGAAAGGTTTCGCATCCGGCTATTCAAGGCATAAGGCTTTGAACTTTAAACATCAAACTTTGAACCTCGAACCTTTAACATCTAACATCTAACATCAAACATCTGACATCCGACATTTACTGCTTCCTCACGCTGGCTTCAAGTTCACGGAGGTTTTCCATTTTTTTCTTTTCGAGGAAAGCAGTTACATCGCACAGGTGTTCCTTTACCTGCTTGTTACCGAATTCGTATACCTTGCTCACCAGGCCATCGAGGAAATCGCGGTCGTGCGAAACCAGGATCAGCGTGCCATCGTAGTCCTGCAGCGCTGCTTTCAGAATATCCTTGGTTTTCATATCCAGGTGGTTGGTAGGCTCATCGAGTATTAAAAGATTAACAGGTTCAAGCAATAGTTTGATCATAGCCAGGCGGGTGCGTTCTCCACCTGAAAGCACTTTTACTTTTTTGGTCCAGCTGTCGCCACCAAACATAAAAGCGCCCAGCAGATCCTTGATTTTAGTACGGATATCGCCCTTGGCCACATCGTCGATGGTTTGGAAAACGGTGTTATCCTCGTCGAGCAGTGAAGCTTCGTTCTGTGCGAAATAACCGATCATGGTATTATGCCCCAGTGCCAGCTTGCCTTCGTATTCAATTTCACCCATTATACTTTTCACCATGGTCGATTTGCCTTCGCCGTTTTTTCCTACAAAAGCCACCCGTTCGCCGCGGGCAATGCTGAAAGAGGCATTTGCAAACACCAGGTGGTTGTCGTAACGTTTGGTCATACCTTCGAGGATCACAGGGTAGCTGCCCGAGCGTGGTGAAGGTGGAAATTTAAGTCGCAATGCCGAGGTATCTTCTTCATCCACTTCAATAATATCAAGCTTTTCGAGCATTTTAACCCGCGACTGCACCTGGTTTGTTTTCGAATAAGTACCCCGGAAACGGTCGATAAAATCCTGGTTGTCGGCAATAAAACGCTGCTGTTCATCGAACTGTTTCTGCTGTTGTTCACGGCGCTCTTTGCGCAACTGCAGGTACGACGAATAGTTTACCTTATAATCATATATCCTGCCCATGGTAACTTCGATGGTGCGGGTAGTGATATTATCGACAAAAGCGCGGTCGTGCGAAATTACAATCACTGCTTTGGCGCTGTTGATCAGGAAATCTTCGAACCACTGAATGGATTCGATGTCCATGTGATTGGTAGGCTCATCGAGCAGCAGCAGGTCGGGTTTCTGCAGCAGTATTTTGGCCAGCTCAATACGCATGCGCCAACCACCGCTGAATTCACCTGTGGGCCGGGTAAAATCCTCACGTACAAAACCCAGTCCCAGTAATATTTTTTCTACTTCGGCATCGTAATTTATCTCTTCGATAGAATAAAATTTCTCGCTCAGTGCCGATACTTTTTCAATAATATCGTAATACTCAGCCGATTCGTAATCGGTGCGTGCAGCCAGTTCAGCATTTAAAGCTTCTATTTCGTGCTGCATGGCAAAAATGTGGGCAAAAGCCTGGGCTGCCTCATCGAAAACGGTGCGGCTGTCGTTGGTAAGCAAATGCTGTGGCAGGTAAGCAATAACCGCATCTTTGGGTGCTGATACCTTTCCCCGCGAAGCCGTTTGTACACCGGCAATAATTTTGAGCAAGGTCGATTTACCGGCACCATTCTTGCCCATGAGTGCAATTCTGTCCTTTTCGTTTATTGCAAATGAAATATCCTTGAAAAGTGTTGTTCCTCCGAATTCTACTGTAAGTCCGTCAACTGAAATCATCTCTCTTTTTTAATGGGCTGCAAAGATACCGGTTTTGAAGGAGTTTCGGAAACAACATTGAATCACGGCCTGCACTATTACCCGCACCTGCTTTTTCGCGTAAACTTCCACTCAAAAAAAACATTCTATAGCCAGAAACATTATTCTGATTTTTCCAGGCCGGCTTCGCAAAAAGCTTAGGTGCAACAAGCCAGGAACTGTTTTTGAGGGTATACAGGATTTTGAATATATAATTGTAACTTTGCCTGAGTTCAGAAAAAAAATAATTAAATTGTCGAACAACAGACTGTGAACGAAACAGACCGATTGAGAACTGACATTTCAAAATAAAAAACAGATGGAAACACCACTGCTTACTACCATTTTACACGAAAACAGCATTAAATACGGTTCGCGAAATGCGATATTCTACCAGAAACCAGATAAAAGCTGGACGCCTATTACGTGGACCAATTTATGGAAATCCATTGAAGATGCGGCAAAGGCATTCCTGGCACATGGCGTAAAACCCGGCGACAAGGTTGCCATCATGTCGCGCAATATGCCCGAATGGACCATTTCGGATTATGCACTGCAGCTGATCAGGGCAGTGTCGGTTCCGCTGTTTTCATCAACAAGCGTGGCGCAGGCACAATATATGCTGAACGAGACCGAAACAGTTCTTTTCCTGGTTGGTGAACAGGAACAATACGATGTTGCCGCACAGTTGATCGATAACGTTCCGACTTTACGCAAAATAATAGCTTTCGATCCATCGGTAGCTTTTAACGGAAATGCCAATGCAACACATTTTTCTGATTTTCTCGAATCAGGCCGCGATGGTAACTGGAAAGAGAAACTCAGGAATGTAAGCATCGAAGCTCAGGACGATGACCTGTGTACCATCATTTACACATCGGGTACCACCGGCGAGCCCAAAGGGGTAATGCTTACCATAGCCAATTTCAGGCATTGTGTACGTATACACGACTTAAGGATAAATATCAGCGACCAGGATGTATCGTTGTGTTTCCTGCCACTGAGCCATATTTTCGAACGTGGCTGGACTTTTATCGTACTGAGCAAGGGCATGACTTCGTATTACCTGCGCAATCCAAAAGAAGTGGTTGATGCTGTGAAAGTGGTTAAGCCTACCCTGATGTGTTCGGTTCCCCGTTTCTTCGAAAAAACCTACGAAGGAGTGAATGCAAAAATCGCTAAAAGTTCGGCATTCAAACAGTGGTTGTTTAAATGGTCGATTAAAATGGGCGGCAAGCGTTTCGATTGTATCAGTAACAAACGCCCTGTGCCGCTCAGCCTGAAAGTAGCTTATGCCATAGCCGACAAAATGGTACTATCGAAAGGACGCGCTGTGCTCGGTGGCCGTTTCAGGTTTATGGTTTGCGGTGGTGCAACCATGTCGCTCGATATTATTCATTTTTTCGAACAGGTTGGTATCCATGTAAAAATTGGATATGGTCTAACGGAAACGGTGGCTTCGGTTACCTGCCTGCTCGACGACGATCTGAATACCAGTTCGGTAGGTAAAGTCATGCCGCTGCTGGATGTAAAAATCGGCGACAACAACGAGGTGATGGTTAAAGGAGGTACCGTGTTTAAAGGATATTATAAAAAACCTGAACTCACTGCCCAGGCCTTTAAAGACGGGTATTTCTGCACCGGCGATGCCGGTTACCTCGACGAGAAAGGATACCTGTTCCTCACCGACAGGATTAAAGACATTATTAAAACCTCTTCGGGCAAATACATTGCACCGCAAAAAATTGAATCTCTCCTTGCGTCGGATAAGTATATTGAACAAATCACCATTATTGGGAGCGAACGTAAATATGTTACTGCCCTGGTGGTGCCCGCTGCAATGGCGTTTGATGAACTAATGAAAGAGATGAAACTCGACAATCTGCCCAAAGAAAGACAGGTGAAAGAACCCGCTGTAATTGATTTCTACCAGCAACGCATCAATGAACTTCAAAAGGATTTATCACCATTTGAACAGGTTAAAAAAATAGTGCTCCTGCCGGATGAGTTCAGTATTCAAAAAGGTGAACTTACCTCATCGCTCAAAATAAAGCGGAGCGTTGTCGCTGATATATACAAGGACGAGATTGAAAGTATGTACAGTGGGAAGTAGGGTAAGGTGTAAGATGTAAGGTGTAAGGTGTAAGGTGTAAGATGTAAGGTGTAAGGCGGAAGATTTAAGATATAGGAAGCTATATTCGGTTGATTGGGGATTGTAAGTATTTGAAAGTGTATTAAATAAGGATACTGCTTAAAATAAAAATCTCACGTAGGCTCCTATGCCAGGGTTCATATCCTGGTAGCCATCGAGGTTTACCATCAGCCAGTGGGCCGTTAGTCCGGGTTCGAGCACAATTCCATTGCCGAAAGTTACCGAAGCACCTGCACCACCAAACATTCCAACGCCTATTCCACCCTGGTAAACAGTATAGGTTTGCGAATTCCCATTCGGGATGTAACTACCATCGCCATAAACATTAATCATACTGTATTCCACATCCTCAACCCAGAAAGAGCTTTGCTTTACCTTGGTACTATTCACATTCAGTCCTCCCATAACAAACCACGAAAGTTTATCTGTTTTCGGAAAGCTACGTTTCAAACCAATATCGGCATAAACCCTTTCTTCAACCCCATGCATGGGATAAAAACGCAAATCAGGTTCTGTGGCATACGGCTTGGGGTCCACTTCGAAACTAATGGCGTCGTAGGCTTTTAGTTTCATATAATTAAATTCGATAACCAGGGCAAATTCAGGATTAAATGAAAACTGTGCGTACAAACCGGGCCGGAGTGCCATTTTGTAATGCATGTTCTGTGGTAAGCCGGCCACCGAAATAGAGTCGTGCGCACCCAGGGCATAAAAAATATCCTGGTACCAGTAGTAATTCGACATTACATAATTTACATTATTCACATTTTGCGGGCTGCCATTATAGTAAGCTGCAGTGCCTTTCGAAGGGTAATATACGCCAACATTCAACCCAAACACCCAACCACGGCCTGAGCTAGAATAATCAATTTCAGTATTATATTGATTATCCTGGGCAAAAGCAGGCTTTATATACAGCCCGGCCAGCAAAAAGCAGAATAAAAGTCGTACCAGTGATTTCATAAGGCTACAAGTGTATTGATATTTTATAAAATGCTCATCAGCAGACGAATATTCAGGAAAGTTACAACTCCTCCTATCAGCAGCAGGTATATTTTCAGGAGGCTTGAATTGGAATATTCGCCCATAACTTTGCGTGAAGAAGTAAGGTAAATTTGTGTAAATATAGTTATCGGCAGCTGAATACTGAGCAACATCTGGGAATAAATCAGCCCTTTAAACGGATCCGAAATCAGGAAAATAACCAGCACGGCCGGAATAAGCGAAATAAGCACTCCAAGGCGGGAATGGTTGTCCTTCATATCGAAAGGCTCGCCGAAGAAACCGGCAAATATACTTCCACCCGCCATGGCCGAGGTTATGGTTGATGCAACACCGGCCATTAATAGAGCTACCGCAAAAATTACTGCAGCATTATTGCCCAGCAAAGGGGCCAGCATATTTTTAGCCTGCTGCAATTCGTCGACGACAATACCATGTTTAAAAAAGGTAGCAGCAGCCATCAGGATCATAGCACTGTTGATGGCCCACCCCACAATCATCGAAAAAAGCGTATCCAGGAATTCGAAACGCAATTGTTTCCGTTTGATGCTTTCGTCGGTTAAATTCCATTGCCGGCTCTGTATAATTTCGGAATGCAGAAACAAGTTGTGAGGCATAACTACGGCTCCCAGTACGCTCATAATCACCACCATCGATCCTTCGGGAAACGAGGGCTTAACCCATCCTACCAGGGCCTGGCTCCATGAAATATCAGCCAGGGTAAGCTCATAAATAAACGATAATCCGATAAGGCTCACAAAACCTATAATCCACTTTTCGAGTTTGCGGTACGAATTGGAAAACAACAGGATAAGTATTGTAATAAGTGTTATTACCGCCCCGATTTTTATCGGGATACCAAACAGCATATGCAGGGCGATGGCACCGCCAAGCAACTCGGCCAGCGATGTGGAAACAGAAGCAACAATGGCTGACGAAAGCACCGAGCGGGAGAGCCACCTGGGCATGTGCATGGTGGCTGCCTCCGAAAGACAAAGCCCGGTAGCAATACCAAGGTGGGCCACGTTATGTTGAAGTACAATAAGCATGATGGTAGAAAGAGTAACCATCCACAACAGCTGGTAACCGTAATCAGCGCCTGCTGCCAGGTTTGAGGCCCAGTTGCCGGGGTCAATAAAACCAACGGTAACCAATAGTCCCGGGCCAATATACTTCAAAATCTCGAGCCCCCCGAATGCAGGTTTGTGATCGCGGCGACGAAGGTCCTTGAATATATGAAATAAAGAAAACTTCACGGGTTGAGCGGTATTGAGTTATTGCAAAGTTACAGATTAATCTGTTTACGGGTAGTAACATTTAACCGCGGCTCCATGTTCATCACATCGGTATTGCTTTTTCTTTGAATTATGCCTGCTCTATTTTGAAAACCACTAATCAATTTGCAGACTTATTTAAGACCGATCTTTAAGATTCTAAAATTCTTCTATTTTGCATGACTTCACCTTCATGATCTATATAAAAAAAATCCCCTCTCACAACCAGGTTGTAAGAGGGGATCAGATATTTTAATTCATTTTATTGAAGCGGAGTAACTACTTCTAATACTTCTGGCAGGTCCATACCCAGGTCTTTCAGGTGGGCAAGCGTTGGCACTCCATTCTTATTCCATCCGCGGCGGGCATAAACAGCATCGAGCAGTTGTTCGTACCTGTCTTCGCGGTATGCACGCAGTGCAGCCATTTTTTCCTGTAAAGTCATAGTTGAAGGATCTTTGCCAACCTGGTCGAGTAGTTGTCCGTCGTAACGTTCCTGCCGGCTGAGGTATTCCTCTTCGGTAACAGGTCCGGCGGCACGGTAAGGTTGTGCATCGTGCGCACGTAATCCTTTACCACAACGGATATCGAATACACGCTGGTAATTATATACCCTTTCGCTCTGGCGGATAAGCTCTTCCTTATCAAAATCGTTGCCTGTAACCGCTTTGTAAATGGTTACGTAGTTATCAACGTGTCCGGGAACTTTTCCGGGTTCAGGATAAGTATGGTTATCTTCGGGCTCTACATCATTCCAGGGCAGTTTGCAAAGTCCCTGTAAGCCAAACCAGGTGCGGAACATCGGGAAATAATGTAAGGCTTCGGCTTTTTTCTCAAAAGTAGGGATCTGGTTATTCACCATATCCATAAAGATAAGCCAGGCTTCGTCGTGTTGCGGGCCTTTGTTGGTCATGGCATAACCACCCTGCTGCGCCAGCGACTCTTTTGAAACATACTGTGAATATTCGAGTCCTTTGTTTTCCATGGCTATATCCTGCATAAACTGAGCATCGCCCCAGCCATTGGCAGCAAATAACTCTTTCATTTTCTTAACACCAAGGCCTGCAATTTTGCCAAAACCTTCACCTTTGCTAACCATGTGCAATAATTCCATGGCACCATCAGCATTGCCAAAATTAAGTTTCAGCCCACCGGTACGCTCTTCGTTCAGGATTCCATTTTCGTAGCATTCCATTACAAAACCGAGAATGGTACCCCACGAAATGGTACAAATGCCATATGTATCACAATAAAAATTCGATTCGATGGTAAAATCGGGATTAAAAATACCGGCAATGGAACCCAGCGATGAGGTTGATTCATACTCCGGACCATCCACAATAACTTTCGAGCCTTTGTAAGGACCGGTGCGCAGTTCGTAATTATCAACACCTTTGGCGCAGGCCATGTTGCAACCAATCCAGCAACCATCAGGAACGCCTTGCGTGAAATAGGTTTTCCATACATCGCCCGATATTTTTACTGCGTCGGGGTGACTTCCATATTTAAAGTTATTTACCGGCAAGAGGTCGTAATCATTCATCACCAGTGTGAGGTGCGCGGTACCCTTGCTGCGCATTTCGCACTGCTTGTCATCGAGTTCGCGCATTTCCTTGTTAAAAATCTTACCCCGCTCCATAATGGGCTGCAGGTCGACAACCCCGTTCCGGTTACCGGTTACGCCTTTGGTATGAGCAACAACAGCCTTAATTTTTTTATCACGAAGTACGGTACCTATACCACCACGACCTGCTTGTTTCAGCCGAACCAGTTTGCGTTTTGCATCAAAGAAACTGAAATTCAGCATGCCGATCAGTGAATTATCGGCAGCAGTTCCGGCGGATACCACCGATACATTCAGCCGGTCTTTTTCGGAGTCAGCAAGGTTCTCCGTAAGATATTCAGCCAGCAGGTGGCTGTCGTAACTCTCGCTGCTTGCTTCATAAATTTCAACCATTTCGCGGGTTTCGTCAATCAGCACAATTACATCCCTATCCGATTTACCCTGCAATTCGAGTGAGTCGAAGCCTGCAAATTTCATAAACGGGCCAAAAAAACCACCTACATTGCTGTCGATCGGTATATCGGTTTGTGGCGACAGGGTAACCACCAGCGATTTGCCTGTACCCGAGTACTGCGTAATACCACAAATGGGGCCTGTATTGATTACGATTTCGTTCTCAGGATCATTCCATTTTGTATCGGGTTTGGTTGCATCCCAAAGGAGTTTCAACCCAAAACCTTTGCCCCCGGTAAACTTTTCCTTCATCATCGCCGAGACCGGTTTCTCTTTGATTTCACCTGTTCCAACATTTACATAGAGGGTTCGGTTGTTATACCCTTTTTCGATCGGAGCCCAGGTATACTTGTACGAATACAAGAGCTTATGGGTGCTTTGAAAATTTTCTAAGCTCATATAAAATGATTTGTTTCTGCCTGTTAATCAATTCACAAAAGTATAAAATGGGATTGATCTTCCAACGAATTTGATTATTTTTTTCGATATGAATATCAAGTGTAATCGACTAGTATTGAAGTACTTGTTTTTGAAGCGTTTGGTGAAACCCGAAGATGAATTCTTTACTGAAATCCTTAAAAAAAGAAACAGATTTAATCCTGCTCCCGAATAAAAAAGGGTAACCGGAGCGCTACTATAGAATGGAAATATGGGATTCCAGCGACAAAATAAAAGTACAGGAACAATTTTGCCGTTCTTCAGAATTAAGCGGAATGTTACATCATTTCTGCACTTACCATGGCATTGGTTCGGCTCTCACTCCTGTTTTTAATCGATCGCAGAAATTCCCTCACAATCCTTTCGTGGAAAAACGAATAGAGCCTGCGGTCGCGTAAACGCGATTTACATTTGTACCTGGTAATCTGCGTTATTTCGGTTTTGCCGCCAGGCAAGGGCTTCAGTATAAACTGCTGGGTACCCCGCGTACTGCCATGGTCAACATAACAATACTCCAGAACTTTTTGTACGTTGTCCATGCGGGTAACCTCCATGGCAACAGCAATGTTCTTAATACCACTCAGCATGCGGAGATTGAAAAATATAATCTGTCCCACTTCAATTCCATCGAGCGCTTCGTTCTGATAATGCAGGTTATTGCTTTTCTTTGAATATAAAAGCCCGAAAGAGACAATGCGTCCATCAAATTCATCACTTGGCGACTGGTGAACCAGGTTGTCCCACACAGTATTAATTTCCTGGTTAATGACCTGTGATTTCTGAAAAGTATTGTAGGCTGCCGAATCGCTGAGGTTAAAACATACCGGCTGAATATCATCGAATGTCTTAGCTCCAAAATTTTTCTGCTGCGAAATAAGCTTGCGAACTTTTTTATGCTGAATACGCGTAAAGTTAACTGAATCAATAGGCACTGGTATATTCCCGGCTGGCAGAGCCTGTAAACCGGTAAGCAAAAAAACAGGCAAAAAATACAGGTACAATCTCCTCAGAGTCATAGTTTTGAATGCTTAAGAAATAGAAAATGATTTCTTTAATGCCAGCAGCACCAGGCAGTGGCAACTTATTTTAGCCCGCAAATATAAACAAGTGATCCATGCCATGAGGGAATATTATTAAATTCAATATTCAGCATGTCACCAATCATAAACCTAACAAGCCAGGTTTGAGAATGCATCCCATTGACAGCTTGCAGACTATATATGAACCCATAAACCATGCAATAGTTTTCAGATATTCTAAAAATATGTAATATGCTGTATATTAAATACATTCAGCAACCTGAGGATGCTGGTAAAATGAATAAAATTTTTAATAAAACACAAGAACTAAAGTAATTTATAATAGATTTGCATTAGTTTTCCATTTTAAAAAGGGGCTGAATAACTTTAACAGAGTAACGCACTCAATATCAATAGAAAACTTTTCATTATAGTACACAAAAGTTTCGTTTCACACATGCAAAGAGTAAGGCTTAATTATTTGCCTCGCATATTCATGATGCTGGCATTAGCAACCGGATCGATGGCAGTATCTGCACAAGACACGCAAGTAACAGCCGATAAGGTTTATGGCTATGACCCATTGCTATACAACGGGTTGGCTTATTATTTCTACCCACCACCCCGAACGCAGGGTACCCAGTACCTGTTCGATATTTTTGATGCATCAGGGTCGGTAACAGTGCGGGGCGTAACTTACCCGAACCAGGCCCTCAATTACGACATTTATAACCAGCAACTGGTACTGAAATACAAAACTGCCATCGGTTCCGACAACCTGCTGCAAATATCCTTTGCCTGGCTCGAAAATTTTGATCTGCACAGTAAACATTTCGAAGTAATAACCACGGCTGATACGATTAAGGAAATATTTCAGTCCATTGGGAAAGGCCCGTCCAAAGTCTTATACTTTTTCACACGTAAACTTACCGTTTCCAATCTTACCGAATCATCAGATCACTATTTTGCACAAATTCAGCGTACCATGTATGTTTCCATCGGTGGCAAACGTCAGAAGTACAAAAACAACCGTTCTTTTGTTAAAACATTTCCAGCGGAAAACCATGACCAGATA
>CALCJE010000173.1 GCA_937965665.1 uncultured Bacteroidales bacterium | reverse complement strand
GCCAAAATCCTTAGTTTTTATATCAGTTCGCCAGCTGATTCAACACGTCTGGAACTTACGCTTAAGCTCAATCGAATAGATATTCAGCCCGTTATACAATCGTTTCTGCGTTACGATTATACCATTAAGGCCTCGTTTTTCGAAAGTGATTATTTCGATAACCTACGCGAACGCTACGATCTACTGATGACTTACCTAAACGTCTGATCCCGGTTCATGCTTGTTCTCAGGGCACACCATACCTCGCTTGCACATGCAATAACTGCAGTACTGCTGGTGTATTTGCTGGGTATCGGTACCAATAGCCTGCAGGCCCAGGCCGATACTACTACGCAATACGTGCAGGTTGCATCTGTCGAAATTTCCGGTAATGATAAAACTAAGGAGCAGATCATACAAAGAGAGCTGCTATTTGTGGCTGGTGAGAAATACGCAGCCTCCGAATTCGGCCGGATTGTTAACCAGACCAGGCTTAACCTGCTGAATACATCCCTGTTCAATTTTGTGACTATTGATACCATTCCGGTGGCCGGTCAGGGTGAATCGCAATTGATGAAAATTAAAATTTCGCTTATTGAACGATGGTATATCTGGCCAGTGCCCATTTTGCAGATCACCGACCGTAATTTTAATGCATGGGTCAAAACCCGCGATTTTACCAGGCTTAATTATGGGCTCGATATCAAATGGTACAATTTTACAGGACGAATGGACGAACTGGATGCTAAATTGCAGTTTGGGAAAAATTACGAACTGAGTCTTGCCTATAATAATCCTTACCTCGATAAAAAGAAACATTTCGGGATGGGCTTCGCAGCCGGGTATAAGCGAAACCGTGAAACCGGGTATATAACAACCGACGATAAGCTTCAGTATGCCTTTGTTTCCGAAGGACTGAGCAGCGAAAAATTTGTTTCGTTAAACAATACCTACAGGAAAAATATTTTTACAACCCATCAGCTTACCATTGGTTTACGGGCCTTGTCTTTTTCGGATTCACTGCTAAAGCTGAATTCCGATTATAGTTACCAGTCTGTAAACAAGCCGGTTTTCCTGAATCTGTATTATAAGCTGAAAATCGATCATCGCGATATAAAATATTATCCGCTTACCGGCTGGTATATAGATGTTGAACTGAATAAATCGGGCCTGGGTTTTGGATTTGAGCAGCCGGTAGATGTTGCCTGGGCTAAAACTACTACCCGGTATTACTCCAAACTGGCCAGTCGCTGGTATTCGGGTCTTTCGTTTATCGGCAAGGTATCCTCGGGATCGTGGCAGCCTTATTTCCTGATGCAGGCGCTGGGTTATAACCGCGATTATGTACGTGGATATGAGTATAATGTAATTGATGGAAAACATTTTGCCCTGGTTCGGTCGAACATAAAATTTGCCCTGGTTCCCGAACAATCCTCTAATATCAGTTTTATACCTACCCCAAAATTCGGACTGATTCATTATGCCTTGTACCTTACGGCTTTTGCCGATGCCGGTTATGTGTGGCAGCCCCAGTGGATCGGCGAATTTAACAACAAGCTTCCAGCCACCATGCTGGCAGGTGCCGGCCTGGGCCTCGACCTGGTTACCTATTATGATAAGGTGGTCCGACTAGAGTATTCAGTGAATAAATCAGGTAAAAGTGGTATCTTTATTCACTTTATTGCGGGAATTTAATTTTAAATTGCATCCCCGGGTTACAAACTGTTCAATCAAACACAAAAGCATATAACGTGAGAATAGCATTATTTGGTAAAGAATTTAATGCCGACCAGTTCGGATATTTCAGGTTGCTTATGGATGCACTCGAAAAAGGCGGTTGCCGGCTTTTGGTGTGGAAGCCATTTTACGATTTTCTGAAAGATAAATTTGTTTTCGGGCCTGAAGTGGTCATTTTTAATGATCACGACGATTTGCGTGGGCAGGCAGACCTGCTTTTTTCCATTGGCGGCGACGGAACATTGCTTCACGCAGTGCGACTGGTCCGCGATTCGGGCATTCCTATTGCAGGCATTAACCTGGGGCGGATGGGATTCCTTTCGAGCATTCCGCGCAGCGAAATTATTGCTGCAGTTGACGATATACTGGCAAACCGCTATGGAATTGTTAAACGTACCCTCATCAGCCTGATATCGCCCCGCGAACTGTTTGGTGATTTTAGTTATGCTTTCAACGAGCTATCAATCAATAAAAAGGAAAGTTCGTCGCTGGTAGTGATACATGTGTCAGTAAACGGGCAAAACCTGCATTCGTATTGGGCCGATGGGCTTATCGTTGCTACACCGACCGGATCAACCGCATATTCGTTAAGCTGCGGGGGGCCGATACTTACGCCCGATTCGAGCAATTTCGTTATTACCCCCATTGCACCGCACAATTTATCCGTCCGCCCGGTCGTTATTCCTGACAATAGCCTGATCAGTATCAGGGTCGATAGCCGCGATCGCCAGGCCCTGGTTGGCATGGATTCGCAATCGGCTGTCATAACACCGGATATTGAACTGGTTGTAGGGAAAGCTGATTTTGAGGTCAACCTGGTACTTCGGCCAAATGAGAATTTTTTCTCAACCATGCGAGCCAAACTAAACTGGGGTTCGGATATCCGGAATTAGAAAATACTCCGCAAATTAAGGTTTCCTGCTTAATTTAATTTCAATACCGTCTGCCCGTAATCTACATCGGTTTGATTTGGGCCAGGTTTAAACACGATATATTATATCCTTGTGAATCTGGCTTTTTCAGGTAAATGGTGCCCAGTCCTATGCGATTGTAGAACATGTAAACTGCCAAAGCGAAAGCCTGAGATACTCGTTTCCTGGTTGATCTGCCCCGACCAATACAAATTCGCGAAATGCGTGCCTGTACTGGAAATCAAAATTTTGGCAGCCGGCAATACTATGCGCTCTGTATCAATAATAATACTACCTTTGCACCCTCAAAAAAATATGCGGAAACACTGTATTTTAATTACGTTCGTGGCGCTTTGCGCCCTGGCCGCCAACGCTCAAAAATCGGCAGATTTGGGATTATTGGGTGGGGTTACCTATTATGTAGGCGATCTCAACCCGGCTCGCCCTTTCACTTTGTCGAAGCCGGCATTCGGGGTTTTATACAGGCAGAACATTAATTCGCGGATATCCGTGCGCGCTCACGGGCTGGTTGGTTCCGTTGCCGGCGACGATGCGAATGGTAACAATCCCGACCGCAACCTGAATTTTGAATCAAAAATTTATGAAGGCGGAGTGCAGCTGGAGATCAATTTTTTTGAATACTATATCGGCAGCAGGCTGCACCCAGTAACCCCCTATATTTTTGGCGGAGCTGCGGTTTTCTTTTTTAAACCTTATGGCAATGTGGGTGGCGAAAGAGTGGCGCTACAGCCCTTACTTACAGAAGGACAATCGAAATCATACAATTCATATGCTTTTAGCATGCCTTTCGGCATAGGGGTAAAATACAGCATTAGCAAACTTATCGGGGTAGGAGCAGAGTGGGGAATGCGCAAAACCACTACCGATTATCTCGACGATGTTAGTCAGACCTATTACCTCAATGACCCGGCATCGGAAGGCGCCAAGGGGCTCGCATCCGATCCTACGCTTACTCACGTTGCAGGAATGCAGCGCGGAAACTCACGTAACAACGACTGGTATTCTTTTGCCGGGGTTTCTTTAACGGTTAAAATCAGGATGTTGAAAAAAGAGGGTTGCCTCGACCACCAGCGCGAAGGTTATTGATAATTTATGTGTCTAATAACCAGTATAAATCACATTAAGAATAATTAACAAACAGGGCTTATACAGTAAACTACAAAAGCCTAAATTTGTCGAAAATGATGGAGAACAACAAATTGATCGACACAATCGATAAAAGCAAGCTGCCGAAGCATATTGCCATTATTATGGATGGTAATGGCAGGTGGGCTCAGCAACGTGGCGAACAACGTGTTTATGGTCACAATAACGGGGTGCAGTCGGTTCGCGAAACGGCCGAAGCAGCCGCCGAACTTGGGGTGAAATATGTCACTTTGTACGCGTTTTCAACCGAGAACTGGAATCGCCCTAAAGATGAGGTTGATGCATTGATGCATTTGTTGGTTGTGACCATCAATAATGAAATTAAAACGCTGAACGATAACAATATCAGGCTTAGGGTTATAGGAAACATACATTGTATGGCTCCTGATGTTAAAAAGCAGCTTGAAGAAGCCATGGAAAAAACTGCAAACAATACACGTATGGATCTTTTCCTGGCGCTGAGTTACAGCGGCAGGTGGGAAATTGTTGATGCCATGCGGAAAATTGCATTGCAGGTGAAGGAAGGTAAAATTGAACCACATCAGATCAATGAAAAACTGGTTTCGGCCAGCATGAATGCACCCGATCTGCCTGATCCCGAACTGTTGATACGCACCAGCGGCGAATTCCGTACGAGTAATTTCCTGATGTGGCAAACGGCCTATACCGAGTTGTTCTTTTCCTCTAAACTCTGGCCCGATTTCCGTAAAGAGGACTTATACGAAGCTATTATTGATTTCCAGCATCGCGAGAGGCGATTTGGCAAAACGAGTGAACAAATTATAAAATGCAAAGGATGACACTGAGGCGCTTTACTTTACTACTTATTCTGATTTCAACCCTCTCAATACCTGTTGTGGCGCAAAATACAACAGGCGACGAAATTCCTGATATCAATTACGCTTCTCCCCGTAAATATACCATCGGTGGTATCACCGTTACAGGTGCTGATTACCTCAACAGTTCGGTTCTGATTTCTTTGTCCGGATTACAGGTAGGCAATAAAATAGATATCCCCGGCGAACGTATCCGCTCAGCCATTGATAAACTTTGGCAGCAGGGCCTTTTCGAAGATGTAAAAATAGTAGCTACCGGCGTACAGGGCGACCAGATTTTCCTCGAGTTGAAGTTAACAGAGCGCCCACGCTTATCCAAATTTACCTTTAGCGGCATACGCAAAGGCGAAGGCGATGACCTGAAAGATAAAATCAAGATATCGAAAGGTGATGTTGTTACGGATAACATGCTTAACAGGGCAAAAAACACCATCATCAAACATTACATCGGTAAAGGCTATTTCGATGCCAGCGTAACCGTTTCGCAATCGAAAGATACAATGCTGATCAACAACGTAGCGCTCGATTTCAAGATTGATAAAGGAGGGAAGGTTAAAATTGACAAGATTAACGTGATCGGTAACAAGGAGGTAAGTGAACTTACCCTGAAATCGGCACTCAAGAAAACCAAGGAGAAAGGTTCGTACAGGGCGTTATATACGTTGCAGGAATCATTGTTTGGCTTATTCGGGCATGCCTTTAAAAAGGATCTGAAAAATTACCCGGAATATGTGCGTGAACTTATGGATAAGAATTTGAAAATGAGATTATTCAAAACCTCTAAGTTCATTGAAAAAGATTATGAAGAAGATAAGCTGGCGCTGGTAAAAAAATTCTACGAAAACGGCTACCGCGATGCTACCCTTATTAAAGACTCCGTTTATAAATCGGGCCGCAACGGTATCACTATCGATCTTCATGTTTACGAAGGCCGTAAATACTATTACCGAAACATATCTTTTGTAGGAAACACTAAGTTTACAGCTGCCGAACTTGCGCTATTGCTCGGCATCCGCAAAGGCGATGTTTATAACCAGGAAGAACTTGATGCATCGTTGCAGTTCAATCCCAATGGCATCGACCTGATGAGTTTGTTTGTCGATGATGGTTACCTTACCTGCACCATCGAGCCCATCGAAATCAGTGCCGAAAACGATTCCATCGACCTGCAGATCCGTATACGCGAGGGCCGGCAGATGAATGTAAACCGGGTAACCGTTGCAGGGAATACCCGCACCAACGACCATGTGATTGTTCGTGAGCTTTATTCACGCCCGGGACAGCTTTTCAGCCGATCGGATATTTTGCGTAGCCGTACATCACTTACACAGCTTAAATATTTCGACCAGGAGAAAATTGATATACAGACCCCAAATATTGATCCTACTAACGCAACTGTCGATGTAGCCTACAAAGTGGAGGAAACGTCATCCGACCAGCTTGAACTTTCGGGAGGTTGGGGTTATGGCCGGTTGATCGGAACATTAGGGGTTTCGTTCAATAATTTCTCGGCTCGCAATTTCTTTAAAAAGGGCGCCTGGCGGCCCATCCCTTCGGGCGACGGGCAAAAGCTGTCGCTGCGTCTGCAGTCGTATGGTAAAGGATACCTGAGTGCAAGCGCCTCGTTTACCGAACCCTGGCTGGGTGGTAAAAAA
>CALCJE010000172.1 GCA_937965665.1 uncultured Bacteroidales bacterium | reverse complement strand
GCGGGCCAAATGCATCAATGCCCTGGTAGTTAAATCAGCCGAAGAATTTACCCTGAACGGGGACAGCATATTGCTGGGAAAATATAACTGCGGACTGATAGATACACTCGAGCAGCGATACCCAACCTTGCTGGCCATTGCCGGCGAATCGAATCAAAAGATTTACAACCACGAATCGGTAGTGCAACTGGAGCTGCTGGGATATAAAGTAATGTCGGACCTGCTTTCGCTGTTTATACCGGCAGTACTGGCACACAGCCCTGCACATAAGGAACAGAAAATCCTGAAGCTGTTACCCGAACAGTTTACTTCGGCATCGGCAAAACCTTACGACAAAGTATTTTCGGTACTCGATTACCTTTCGGGTATGACCGACCCTTATATCATAGAACTGTACCGCAAACTGTTCGGGATAGAGATTCCGCGGCATACGAATAACTGAGATGCGAATCAAAAAAAAGCCTTACAATCAACCGATTATAAGGCTTTTTTGGTGGTACCCCGGGCCGGAATCGAACCGGCACATACTCACGTATATCGGTTTTTGAGACCGACGCGTCTACCAATTCCGCCACCGGGGCAAATTGGGAGTGCAAAGTTAATTATTTTTGTCACTCCGCAAAATCGGAACTTAGTTTTATTTACATCTCCCCTATCACTCCCCGTCTTAAACCTGAAAATAACAGGTGAGCTTAAGAAAACCAAGAACTATAAACTGGGTATTGTGCACTATGCACTGCCTATTTTATCATTTTCAGGAAATTAACTTCCTTCTCTGTAAGGAAACGCCAACGGCCCCGGGGCAGGTCTTTTTTAGTTAAGCCTGCAAACACCATACGGTCGAGTTTTACCACTTCGTAGCCCAACGCCTCGAAAATACGGCGCACAATCCGGTTGCGTCCCGAGTGCAATTCAACGCCCACTTCTTTTTTGCTGGCTCCATCCTGGTCGTACGATATTTCGTCAACCGAGGCAAAGCCGTCTTCCAGCTCAATACCTTCGGCTATTTTGAACATATCAGCTTTGGTAAGCGCTTTATCCAGTTCAACATGGTAAACTTTGCGCACCTTGTGGCTGGGGTGCATCAGTT
Source organism: uncultured Bacteroidales bacterium (assembly GCA_937965665.1). GTDB lineage: Bacteria > Bacteroidota > Bacteroidia > Bacteroidales > UBA4417 > UBA4417. Next base: position 5,280 of record CALCJE010000172.1, on the reverse strand, counting down.
TGGTAGCCAGTTCGCCATCGTTGGTAAAAAGCAGCAGTCCGCTGGTGTTGCGATCGAGGCGGCCCACAGGATAAATTCTTTCTTTGCCGGCATCGGCCACCAGCGACATTACTGTATTCCGGTCGTAAGGATCGTCGGTGGTTGTGATATATCCTTTTGGCTTATTTAAAAGCACATAAACCAGTTTTTCGCGGCGTACTTTTTCGTCGCCGTATTGTACTTTGTCGGTAGGTAAAATTTTGGTTCCCAGTTCGGTAACCACAACGCCATTCACTTTTACAGCTCCAGCCAGGATAAGCTCATCCGCTTCGCGGCGCGAACAGATGCCTGAATTTGAAAGAAATTTATTTAAACGCATGCTTCCATCAGGACTGGGCGGGCCGGGTTTGCTTCCGGGATAGTCCTTTTTAGCGGGCTTACGGTCGTAACTGCTTCTTCGGTCTGATGAACGTTCGTAGTTTTTTCGTGGCGCTCTTTCTCCGTCACCACTTCTTTCGTAAGGTTTGCGTGCGGGGCGTTCACCATCTCCGCTTCTGTCGTATGAACGATGGACAGGGCGTTCGCTGTCGCTACCTCTTTCGTAGGGTTTGCGGGCAGGCCTCTCACCATCTCCGCTTCTGTCGAATGAACGACGGGCCGGACGTTCGCTGTCACCACCTCTTTCGTAAGGTTTGCGGGCAGGCCTCTCACCATCTCCGCTTCTGTCGAATGAACGACGGGCAGGGCGTTCGCTGTCACCACCTCTTTCGTAAGGTTTGCGGGCAGGTCTCTCACCATCGCCGCTTCTGTCGAATGAACGACGTGCGGGGCGTTCGCTGTCACCACCTCTTTCGTAGGATTTGCGTGCAGGGCGTTCGCCTTCGCTGCTTCTGTCGAATGAACGACGGGCAGGGCGTTCGCTGTCGCCACCTCTTTCGTAGGGTTTGCGGGAAGGTCTTTCACCTCCCTTATTGTCTTCAAATGACCGGCGGGGGCGTGATTCGCTGTCGCCATCTTTGTCAAATGAACGGCGGGGACTCCCGTCCTTGCCTGTGCTTCTGCTGAAGCCTCTTCCTGATGATGAAGGTCTTCCGCCGCTGGCGGATGAACTTCTTTTAGACCGTGGATCGCTGTCTTTCGGGGATCCTTTTCCCGGCCTGCTGTTGCGTTGCATAAATTTTTGATTTTTGCAAAGGTATGAATATTTACGCCACAAATTGTAAATCCAGCTGCAGGCATGGGCGTAACGGGTTAATTATCTGTACATAATAAATCCGTTAAATGCTTTGTGCCAATAAAACAACCGGCAATCAGTTAACCTGAGGCACTTTTTAGAATTTTCACAAGGATTTTACCCAAAAATTTACTATATTTGTGAATGCTGCCACACGCTTAACAAAGGAGGGAATATGAAACTCATCAAAGAAAATATAGTTACGGTCGGGAATTTTACCTGGTCGAGGGCTTTGCTGCTGCAGATCATCCTGCAGGACAATGGTATTGATTGTTTTGTAGTTCCCAAGGAAACGGGCCTCCCGATCGGGAATGGCGATCTGAGGGTGAAAGAAAAAGATGTGGAAGCTGCGCTCAGGCTTATCAACAAATCCCTTGAGGAAACCGGGAGTGCCAAGGAGCATGCTGTTCATAAAATACAGGTTATCAGACGTATACTTGTACCTGTCGATTTCTCGGATATCTCGTTTAATGCCTGCAGGTTTGCTGTGAGCCTGGCCGCCATCTACAAAGCAGAGGTAAAACTGGTGCATGTTTTCTATAACCCGGCCATTGATGTTTCGCCCTATGCCGATCATTATGCTTACCAGATCAGGCTGGTGGACAGCCTGCGCGAAATAGAGAAAAGCGCCCGCGAGCATATGCTGAAACTCGAACATAAAATAAAAATCTGGTGCATTAAGGAGAACCTGTCGCAGATCAGGATCACCAGCAAAATGATAAACGGCAACAGCACCGATGAACTACTCGATTACAGCAAAAAATACAGGCCGGCTCTTATCATCATGGGTACGCGGGGGCTTACACGCGGCAATTACAAAGCCTTTGGCAGGGTTGTAAGCAGGGTAATTGAAAAATCAACAATACCGGTACTGGCACTGCCATCCGGATCGGTTAAAACAATTTCGGAAATAAAATCGGTGCTGTATGCCACCGATTTCGATCCTTCCGATTACTCGGCCATCAACAGGCTGATACAAATGCTCAGCCCGTTCGGGATCAAGATTCATTGCGTACATATTTGCCTGGTTGAGAAAAAGCCCTGGGACAACGTGAAACTCGACGAACTGAGTGAACACCTTACGAAAGAATACAAGGATATCAATATCACATTCCAGAATATTATCAGCGACAACCTGGTTAACGGGCTCGAAACCTATATCCGGGATAACGGCATACATGCGCTGGCTGTAACCACCCACAAGCGCAGCCTGCTCGAGAAAATATTTATACCCAGCATTGCCCGCAAAATATTCAGCGAAACCGGCAAGCCACTGCTGGTATTTCATGCTAAGGAATAGCTATTCATAGTTTGATTTTATAGTCTTCAACAAAATTAGATTTAGTGACTTATTGAATAAGTATTCTAGAAAATGATTCCTTTAAAATCATTGTAATCAAACATATATTTTGCCTTGTGCGAGTATAAATAAATAGTATTTTTGTGACCTATTAAATTCTACAAAATAATTTTTCAATTAGATTCATTGCGATACCTTGTTTTTTAATTTTTACTTAATTGATTAATTATCAGGGAATCACTAACTATATTAATCTTCAGTTTACAAATCATGATCCGCAAATATCTATTATCCCTTATTACAATTCTGTTAATATTTTCCATCGAATCATGCGAATATCCTTTAAACGAGGAATATACCAGCCCGATCAAACCTACCGATCCTGCCACCCTTGAAGTTGCGCTGAACCCCGAACAATTATCATATGTAATTACCGGAATAACTGAATTTACTTGCGAAGCAATCACCAAAGGACTTAAAATATATGGCATAAAGGTTTATGTCGATTCAGTTGAATTAAATACTAATGGAAATAATACACCTAGTTTTATAATCAATTGCCGCCGTTATTCCGAAGGAGCACACACCTTAACAGCCTTTATATCAACAAATAGCAATTCAGGCAGTATTGCTGATATTGCCGGGCTCGAAGGATTTGTGTTAGCCGGTTCATGGGAGCTTATCGTTGATAAATCGCCACCAACATCGGTTGAAATTACCCGGATTTATAATGATGACGGAATATTGAAAATTGAATGGGGAAAATATTCAAAACACAACTTCTACAAATATCTCATATATAGAACATTGCATCATTTACCTGGAGATTCACCACAAACCGAATTGATTGGTATGGTGGACGACTCATTGCACACATACTGTTACGATTCAAGCTATGTTGGGGGCCTGGCTGATTATTGTGTTGTAGTAGTTACACCTATTGATCTTAGAGCTTCTAGCGAGTCAAAATTATTTTCCGATCCTGCCCCCGATTTTAAAGTGGAGTGGGTAGGAGAAGACATAATGAAGCTTTCATGGAAAAAATGCAATTACCCTAAAGCATTCGGACAATACAGGATAACATTGGATTATGATACCGTAATAAACATTGCTAATATTAATACAAACTCTGTTACTGGTCATTATGCGGTGATTGGTGAGGAAAGAAATTTTCAATTGGAAGTATTACCTACAAATAAATATCAGTTTACCGGTATCCTTACCTCTAGAATAAAAAAGGGTGTTGGTTATCCGTTTTTAAAATATACCCAACTATTGAAGAACAATATTAATACCAACCTGATAATCACAAATCCAGAGAAAATATACAGGTTTGACCCATTGTCCGGAAAGTTTGTGGATTCGATTCCACATCCTTATCCCAAAAGAGTGGGCATAAATTATATTTTATCCCCTGCTAATGATGTATTATTGTTTCCGGATATGCCTGCATTATCTATTGACCCATTGACCTTTAAAGTAGATACACTTCCTTTTGAATCGTTTTTTTCTAAAAATCTATCCAACACTTCCTATGGTCTTACCAATGGACCCGTGGGATACGGCTTGTACGATTTCAAAAAAAGGAATGTAGTTTGTACTTTATCCTTGGCAAGCTACAAAGACAGATTCATTTCCAGTGATAATAAGTACCTTTTTGAGTATGATGATTTCCTGGACCAACTTAAATGTTATCAAATAAATAACGGGCAACTTGCGCCAATCTGGACAACCCCTGCGGTGAGTTACTATTTTTTACCTGAAAATCCAGGTATAGTTCTTGTAATTACCGAAACCGAATTTAAGGTTATAAATATTGCCCTGAACCAAACAGTTTTGTCAATTCCAGTGAAAGCATGGACAAACATTCTAGATGTAGACAAGGTTTCAAAAATTGTGATGCTATATAATACTTTAGACGAAAAGTTGTATTTGTATAATTATGAAACCGGAGAAAAAGTAAGAACATTTGATGCTGCGCTTAATCAATTTACCAACTACCGTTTAAGCAATAATACACTTTATGCTACCAGTGGATTTAGAATTCCCTTATCCCTCAAAAAGAAATGAAAAAACTAATATTGAATATTTTATTTACACTCAGCATTCCTTTACTAGCCAATGCGCAGATTAGCCTGGCTTACCAGGCAGGATATGGAACGTATAGAATGCACAGCTTATCTGATTACCAGAAATTTGTTCTTAGCGCAAGTGCTCTGCCAGCTAAAATTGTTACCCATTACCCTGGATATTTGAATCATAAAATTATCATTGGATTACCAACTCATACAACTATAAACAAATTTTATTTCGGTTACCTGACTACTGCAGGCAGAATCAGTTTAACAGATTATTCGGGCAAATGGCTCTTCGATCAGAAACTATATGGCTTTCAAATTGGCAGCAAGATTGAATTTCCTTTAACTGAATTGAAGGATTTTAAACTCACCAGCTATGTTGATTTCGGGTTTACGACAACAGTAATGAAAATGAACCAATACCTTGCAATTGGTGAAGAGACATCGGAAGAATCCTTGTCGTTTATAGGCTACGGATTGAATATACAACCAGGATTTCAATGGAGATATCTAAAGCAAAAATATAGTCTTGGCTTATTTTTAGGTTATGAATTAGCCATTACAAAACCCTTCTTTGTTAAAGGACATTATGACACAAAGTTGGGAATTTCATCGAACAACTTAACAAAACCAGATTGGTCAGGGCTCAGGACCGGCGTAGAGATATGTTATAAATTTGGGAATTAGTA
>CALCJE010000171.1 GCA_937965665.1 uncultured Bacteroidales bacterium | reverse complement strand
CGATCACATTATCCGCGACGATAAATCATTTGAGCGTATAACAAATTACATTAAAAATAATCCGGCGAAATGGTCGGATGATAAATTTAATAATGCATAAAACAAATGACTCAAAAAGACCAACAACAACTCGGTAAAACCCTCTGGGATATAGCAGACCAACTGCGCGGAGCAATGAATGCAGATGATTTTCGCGATTATATGCTTTCGTTTTTGTTCCTACGTTATTTGTCGTTCAATTACGAAGAAGCAGCCAAAAAGGAATTGGGCAAAGATTACCCGGTTACCAAATCGAACCTTGCAAAAGAGTATGGTGTTTCAACGCCATTGCAGTTATGGTACGAAAGCAACCTTGGAGAAATTGAAGAATTTGAAAAGCAAATGCGCCGCAAAGTGCATTATGTTATTGAACCTCATCACTTGTGGAGCAACATTACCGAAATGGCGCGCACACAAAATGGCGAATTACTCGTAACCTTGGAAGCCGGTTTCCGATACATCGAAAATGAATCATTCGAAAGTACCTTTCAGGGTTTGTTTTCCGAAATCAATTTGAATTCTGAGAAATTAGGCAAAACACCCACCGAACGGAATAAAAAGCTTTGCACCATCATCCAAAAAATTGCCAAAGGTATTGCCGATTTTTCAACCGATGCTGATACACTAGGCGATGCCTATGAATATTTGATTGGCCAGTTTGCCGCAGGTTCGGGCAAAAAGGCAGGGGAGTTTTATACACCGCAGCAAATCTCTACCATTCTTTCCGAGATTGTCACGATGGACAGTCAGGACCCAACAATGGGAAAAAAGAAGAAGTTCGATAAAGTACTCGATTTCGCCTGCGGTTCGGGTTCGTTATTGCTCAATGTGCGGAAGCGTATTAAGGATAACAGCGGGAGTGTTGGAAAAATTTACGGACAGGAAAAAAACATTACCACCTACAACCTTGCCCGCATGAATATGCTTCTGCACGGCATGAAAGACTCCGAGTTTGAGATTTTTCACGGCGATACATTAGAGAATCACTGGTCGATACTCAATGAAATGAATCCAGCTAAAAAAGTTGAATTTGATGCCATTGTAGCCAATCCGCCTTTCAGCCTGCGGTGGGAACCCAACGACACGATGGCAGAAGATTTTCGTTTCAAGAGCTATGGATTAGCCCCAAAATCAGCTGCCGACTTTGCATTTTTACTACATGGATTTCACTTCTTAGGAAAAGAGGGAGTTATGGCTATTATTCTGCCTCATGGTGTTTTATTCCGTGGTGGTGCCGAAGAACGAATCCGCACGAAACTATTAAAAGACAATCAAATTGACACCGTAATTGGCCTACCATCTAACTTGTTTTATTCTACGGGTATTCCGGTTTGTATTCTGGTTCTAAAAAAATGCAAAAAGCAAGATGATGTTTTGTTTATCAATGCCAGCGAGTATTATAAGTCCGGAAAAAGACAAAACACGCTGGAAAAAGAGCACATCGACAGAATAGTGGAAACTTACCAGTTCCGGCAGGACAGAGAGCGCTATTCCCGCAGAGTTTCGATGGAAGAAATTGCAAAGAATGGTTACAACCTGAATATTTCCCGATATGTAAGTACATCTGTCGATGAAATACAAATTGACTTAAAAGAAGTGAATAAAAAACTGATAGCCATAAACGAAAGTATCAAAACAAATACTGATAAACACAACGATTTTTTGAAGGAGTTGGGTCTGCCGCCTATTTAACAGATCAGCCCTATTTTTATTACACTTTCCTTTTTATGAAAACCGAAATCACTTTACACGCCCACCCCAAAATATGACCAGGCAACTACTTACCACCACCCTGCTACTGCTTACCCCCCGCTGGCGCGCGTTTGCAACGCGTGTCGGTAAAAGCCGGTTCTCGCGCGGCATATTTCCAGGCAAGTGCGGCATCCTCCCAACTACTATGTGTTTGTATCCTTGCCGGTGCAAATCATATAATATTAAGGCTGGAGTTTCCCGATTTTACCGGGCCAGGCTGTAATCCATAGAACAGATGCAATCTTTTCATATATTTGTGATGGCAAACATTTAAGGAACAATTTATTCCCTCACTCTCTATAGCCTAAACCATTGTGTCGCATGCCATAATAATTATTAATAAAAAGCATATGAAGACAACAACTTTATTAATTGCCCTCTTGGCTTCTACAGTATTCGTATTTGCCCAGAAAAGTAATCAGAGCTATGATGTACTTATCAGAAAAGCTGACTCTCTCTATCAGATAGCAGACTTTAAGCACTCTGCATTTGCGTTTTCTGACGCATTTCACGCAGCTGACTCAAACATATCAATGAACCATCGTTATAATGCCGCATGTTCGTATGCATTAGCAGGTAACCCTGACAGCGCATTTTTAAATCTGAATTATATTGCAACATTTATGAACTATTCCAGGTATACCCATATAAAATCGGATCCGGATTTAAAATCATTATATTCGGATAGCAGATGGGAACCTCTGGTTGAATTAGTTAAAGCCAATAAGGATAAAGCGTATGCTAAATTAGACTTTATTACTGTAAACGGGCACAAAATAGAAGTACATACAGCTGGCATGAATAACAATCAACCGAATAAACCAGTTATTGTATTCGAAAATGGAATGGCTGATACTTATGAAAGATGGAACTTTATTATTGACGAGGTTTCGAAAACAAACGCTGTTTTTGCATATAACCGCCCGAGGTTAGGAGAGTCAGAAGACGACAGCCTCCCCCCTACTACACAACACATCGTTAGCAATTTGAGAAAAATGCTGTCTGAAAGGGGATTAAACCCGCCCTTTCTATTGGTATCACATTCTTTCGGAGGAGCTTATATAAGAAGTTTTGCTTCTTATTACCCCAATGAAATAGCAGGTCTTATTTTTGTTGATCCTATAGATTTCACAAAAAAGAAGGGAATGGGCGAACTACCCTATCTGGAAATGGGACTGACCATGCATCAGATTGATTCAGCATTTGGAGAACCAAATAAAGATTTTCTTGAAAAACTCTATACAGAAATGCCCAGGTATTACGTGGAAGAAGTAAAAATATCGGTGCAGTTAACGCAAACAGAATTTAGAGAATGTGACCAGAATCCTTTGCCCGATGTGCCTGTGCATTTTATTATGGCTGGTGGTTATTCAGAATCAGTTGGCGATCATCCTCCACTGGTTTGTGATTGGGAAAAGTTGTTCAGAGTTAGTGAGAACCTTAAAATGAAACGATATCTCCAATTATTGTATCCGCTCACATACGGTAAGTTGTTTTATTGCTCCGCGTCGAGCCATTTTGTTCAAACAGACGAGCCTGACTTGTTATTATCCTCCATTAAATTGGCTTTAATTGATTTTGAAAAAATCCAAAAAGGAAACAAAACCAGCCGTTGACAACTGCTAAAATAGATTATAATTGATAGTTAGAGGGATTATAAAATAAACTGTATCGCCCAGTTGGCGCGTTTGCAACCCGTGTCTGTATAAGCCGGTTCTCAGGCGGCATATTTCCAGGTGCAACCGTTTCATAAAATTAATTCAAAATCAACATCCTGAAAAGAATATGACCAGGCAACTACTTACCATCACCCTGCTGCTGATTACCCTGCTGGCCGGCACGGCAGCCCAGACCCCGGAAAAACTGCGGCAGCAGGTACAAGAAATTATTGCTTCAAAAAAAGCGGTGGTAGGCGTACAGATAATAGGCAATAACGATAAAGATACCCTTACCCTGGGTGGCACACGTCACTACCCCATGCAGAGCGTGTTTAAACTGCATATCGCGCTGGCCGTGTTATCGGGGGTGGATAAAGGCACCTACCGCCTCGACCAGAAAATAGAAATCAGGAAACAGGATTTGTTGCCCGGCTTGTACAGCCCGCTGCGCGAAAAATACCCCAACGGGGCAACGCTGCCGCTTTCGGAGGTTTTGAGCTACACGGTTTCGGCCAGCGACAATGTAGGCTGCGATGTGTTGCTGCGGCTGTTGGGCGGGCCTGCGGTGGTCGAAGATTATTTCAGGAAAAATAAATTCAGCGACATTTCTATCCGGATCAACGAAGAGAAGCAGCAGTCGGACTGGGAAGCGCAGTTCAGCAACTGGACCACTCCTGCCGCAGCCAACCAGGTGCTGGCACGGTTTTATTACAATACCGAAAAACTGCTGTCCGATGCCAGCCACAACTTTATCTGGCAACTGATGCGCGACACCGACACAGGTCGCAACCGGATCAGGGGGCGCTTGCCCGCGCAAACGGTGGTGGCGCATAAAACAGGCTCGTCGGGCACAAACCCTGCCGGCATTTCGGCCGCGGTAAACGATATAGGCATTGTGTTCCTGCCGGGTGGGCAACACTTTTTTATCAGTGTATTTGTTACCGATTCGAAAGAAACAACCGAAACCAACGAAAAGATCATCGCCGATATAGCCAAAGCCGCCTGGGAGTATTTCAGCAGCAGGGCCGAATAAGAATGATGGCGGCAGAGGCTTGAAGTCCGTCGCCGCGGCTACCTGTGCCGGCGCGGACCTGCAACATCAGCTGCTACCTGCACAAACCATGCATAAGCGAAAATCCAGACAAGTAGAACTATATTACATTTTATCTATGCAAAAAATCGCTTTCAACCGTTTACAAATCAGCCTTGCAGTTCTTACATTTGCACTTTTATTGTCGTCGTGCACATCGGACAAATCGCTCTCGAATACCGCATACTACCATACCAGGGTAGTGAAACCCAGGACTTCGCGCGAACTTGCTATGCCTGCGTTACGCAACCGACAGATAAAATATGCAGATCGTAGCACAGCCCATCCCCAGGACACAAACCTGGCAAAAACCAAATCAGTCACCCCGGTTTGCCCGTCCGGCATAACCAGCCTGCAGCCTCAACCGGCTGCAGATATTGCTGCCACGGGTAACAACTTATATGTTAACCCGGCGCGGGAAAGGCTAAAGCAAAAGATCAGCAACCTATACCGGACCGAGAAAGATATAAAATCATTCCGCAGACAGTATAAAGAAATTAGGCGGCAGGAGGCTGAAAGGATCAGCAGGTCCTTAAAAACGGACGAGCCCCAAAAAGATTCGCCAAAGCGCAAGGTAAACGGGGGATTGAGCTCGGCTTCGCTGGTATTTGCACTGATGGGTTTATTTATAGCCGGCATTATATGTGGGGTACTGGCCATTGTTTGTGGTCTTATCGGCATGAACAAAGGAATGCAAGGAGTAGCAATAGCGGGTATCATACTCGGGGTTGTGGATATAGTGGGAGTCCTGATGGTAACTGGTGTGTTATAATGAAGGAACTCACCCGGGCCGGCTCTGGTTTTTATGACGCCAGGCTATTTTCCCACCCCTGCCATGCGCGTCAGGCAGCGGGCATTGCCTATATTTGTACTATCTAATAAAGCAAGCCTGATGAAGTTTCTCCTGATCCTGCTGAGTATACTGGTACTGAGCCAACCTGAATGTTTTTCGCAGCAAGCCATTCCAAACCCGGATTTTGAGTACCGTGAAGTAAAAAAACCGGCGCATGCCTGCGTGGTCGACAGGCAGCAGTATTTGGACCGGCTGTATGGGTTCTGGCTGGGCGAGTGCATCGCCAACTGGACCGGACTGGTTACCGAGATGGATAAGATTGGCAATATTGGAGATATCAAAACCGGCGCTTTCTATACCCGCGACAACTGGGGGCAGCCCGACCAGCCCAGCATCTGGGGTCAGGGTATTCCCAGCGCACT
>CALCJE010000170.1 GCA_937965665.1 uncultured Bacteroidales bacterium | reverse complement strand
CAGTATATTTTTCCCCATGGCCAGCATCTCGTTCTGATGCGACTCAATGGAAATGGCAAGTTGACCTTTGAGCTGTTTCTGTGCCGTATGTAAGGCGGAAGCCGACAAACTCACATTACGAAACCTGTTTATTTCCTTGTGGATAAGCTCAATAGCACGTGGCATCAGGGCTTCGTCGGCACCGCAGTAAATACTGAAAAGACCGGTATCCGAAAACGGCTGGAAATTTGATTCGAGGTTATAAGCAATCCCGTTTTTTTCGCGCAAAGCGATGTTCAGCCTCGAGTTCATGGCCGGGCCACCCAACATATTATTAAGCAAGGTCATGGCATACCTGCGTGGGTCGTGTGCATGGCAGGCGATATTGCCAATAACCACATGCGCCTGGTGCCGCGAATACTTTTTGGTTAAATTTTTGGGAACGTAACCCGTAAATGGCTGCCGGCCGAAAGGTGAAGATGCAATCGGAATATCACCAAAAAAGCGCTCGGCAATTTGAATAACGGATGCCAGCGATAAGCTTGAAACAGAACTGAGCACAACATTTGAAGGCACATAATTCGTATCCCGGAAACGGACAACATCATTGCGGGTGTATGCTTTTAACCTGGCTCTTGTCCCCAGGATATTCCTCCCCAGCGGGTGGTTTCCGAAAACCACTTCATCAAATTCATCGTGAATCCATTCGGCCGGATTATCCTTGTACGAATTAATTTCATCAATTACCACCGCTTTCTCCTTTTCTATTTCCTTCTCAGGAAACACAGAATGAAATACGATATCGGCCAGTAATTCGGCTGCACGCCTGAAATATTGAGACTGTACCGACGCATAAACGCTTGTATCTTCTTTGGTAGTAAAGGCATTCAGATCGGCGCCGACGTTTTCGAGCCGGCTCAGTACCTGGTAATTGCTTCTCTTTTGGGTGCCTTTGAAAATAAGGTGTTCAATAAAGTGTGCCAATCCCTGCTGGTTTTCGGCTTCATCGCGCGAACCGGCATGAATAATCACACCCAGGTGTGCCACACCTCCGCGCTGCTGTCGGTGCACAAGGCGTATTCCATTTTTTAATTCGTGATACTGGTAGGGCATTTGCGGGAGTGGGGAATTTTTAAATTTGAAAATTTGAGAATTTGAAAATTTGAAAATTGGGTGATGAGTGACGGAGTGAATGAGTGATGGAGAGACGCAGGGACGGTGAGAGGGTGAGAGAAAGAGAAATTTGCGTTTTTGGAGATTGTGACTGTTTGTTTGATACAGATTGGAACGAACCAGGGTTTTGTAGGCAGATCTGTATTATTTCTGTTGCAGATCGGCAGGATATTTTTCGTCGAAAAACACCCAGAACATGGGTTTATAACCACGAAGTTCACCTGAATCGGAATGGCGTTCGACCATGGGGCAAATACCAGCGATTTTCTTTGTAAAGGCCAGTGTTTTTTCGTTCATCTGCCATTCTTCCAGGAAACGAATCCGGGTGATTTCGCTGAGCCTGATTTCCGATACCAGCACAGTATCAACCAGGTCGTAGGGCGGAGTGGACCGCTCAACACTGATAGAATCCACATGCTTCATCATTTTACGGATATCATCGGCAGTGTATGGTTTGCACGACAAAAAATCATATGCTTTCACTTCGCCACTGGTAACTTGCCTCATAATATCGGCCACAAGCTTTTCGCGGTTGCTGCCTTCAATGTTCTGTACCCACCAATCCATTTCGGGATCGTTATTATGGATAGAAACATCGTACTGAATGCGCCTGGTAACTATATTTTTTTCATCATCCTGCCCGCTGCGGCATGAGCCGGCAAGCACAGCTAGAACAAACATGACTTGTATAAAAACGAATTTCTTCATCGGTTGTAAATTGTTCGTGCAAAAGTATCAAATTTGCATGTAAATCACTATTCAGTTATGTTAGCCATCAAAAGCCCTACCCTGGTTCTTGACCAGGAAATATGCCGAAGAAACATACAAGTAATGACTGCAAAATCGCACCAGCACGATGTAATTTTCAGGCCTCATTTTAAAACACACCAGTCAGCAGCCGTGGCTGAATGGTTCAGGGAGCAAGGCGTTACGGCCATAACCGTATCGTCGGTTTCAATGGCAAAGTATTTTGCGGATCATGGCTGGAGCGATATCACCATTGCCTTTCCGGCAAACTTACGGGAGGCAGAAGATATAAACCAGCTTGCCTCCACGATCAGCCTTAACCTTTTAATAGAATCGGAAGAAACAGCGCAGTTTTTTGCTGATTATTTAACTACAGGTTGCGGTTTTTTTATAAAGATTGACACCGGCTATCATCGTACCGGGATCGACCCTGCCCATCTTCCGGTTATCGACAATATACTGAAAGTGGCAAATGCATCAAAACTTCAATTTAGAGGCTTATTAACCCACAGCGGGCAGTCGTATCATGCAAAGGACAGGCAGGAGCTCGGACAAATCAGCAGTTCGGCCGCGAATAAACTGTTACAGCTGAAAAAACACTACAGCCGGCAATACCCGGGGCTACAGCTTTCTGTTGGCGATACGCCTTCGTGCAGCCAGGTTCCGATTCCTGATGGAATTGATGAGATACGCCCCGGAAATTTTGTTTTTTACGATGTGATGCAATTTGCACTGGGTTCATGCAGCTTGCAGGACATTGCTGTAGCCCTTGTTTGCCCTGTGGCAGCGGTGCATCATAAGCGTATGCAGGCTGTAATTTATGGTGGTGCGGTGCATCTTGCCAAGGAGAGCACGCTGTTACCACCCGAACCTCAGCCAATTTTCGGACTGGCGGTGCGCTGGAACGGAAATAGATGGGATTGTAGTGAACTACTGGGAAAAGTGAGCAGCCTTTCGCAGGAACATGGAATAATTTCGCTTACCCAGGCGGGTTGCAACCTGAAACCCGGCGACCTGGTAGCTATTTTGCCGGTACACTCCTGCCTCACTGCCCACCTTATGCGCAGGTATTATACCACTGACGGATCAGAAATCAGCACCATGAACGTGTAGCCGGAATATCATTGATCCCAGGTTGCGTTTCATGTCAGGGCAATCACCTCCACGTCGGAATAACCGCTATATTTTTTCCTTCTTTTTCTTTGGTTTTGGTTCTGTGGCTGCTGAAGGCCGCATCAGGACGCCCGAATTTGTGCGACCATTAATGATCATGGTCAACGGTTCGTCGAAATGCACGTGCCTGATGGTATCATCCTCATATTCAGCCGGAAGGCTGTTCAGGTAATCTACGTCAAAAAAGCCATCCTTTATGTATGGATGAATGGTGAAATAACCCACCCGGAAGGAAGTCAGGTTCTGAAAGAAGTGTGTACCCTGGCTGGGATCGATACGGTAATTATCGAGCCCCGACTCAACAATAAGCCTTGCGCCGGCAATCTGCGGCCACTTAACCGGGATGCCCAGCCATGGATCGCTCGATCCCCATCGGCCAGGGCCTACAAGCACATACTGCTTATGCGCTGCCAGGAATTTATCGTTGATTTCGGCAATTTTAAGCACGGTCTCCGTATTCTTCGACGGATCGAATGAAGCAGGTTTCACATAAACAATATCATGCAGATCATTTACAGTGCCGTTGCCCAGGGCTGCATGCGAGTACAGAATTGTCTCTTCATATTTGATCTCTTCGATGCGCACATCAACGCGCTCCTTGCTTTCAACAATCGGCCTGATCTGCAACAGGTTAAAAATTGCCGGCTGGCCTTTTACCTTGTTCAGTTCAACGGCAAATTCAATTTCGATGGGCTTGCCGATTTCCCGGGCACCCATTTCGAGGCAAAGGGATAAAATTTCGGAAAGCGGAAATCTGTTATGATTCAGGATGTTGGCAAAAGTAACCAGGCGTTTACCATCCGTTAAAATACCTTCGCGGATCACATGGTTTTCGAAATCGAAAGTTGAAACCATATCGCGGAATGATGAATCCTCGGCAGCCAGTTCGATCTTTAGCTTTTTCATATTCACGCTGTCATCCACTGAAGGCCTGAAACTATATGGATTCATATCGAGCGCATAAAAGTGCTTTTGCGTTTCGCGAAGGGCCATTTCGGCCGACGAAAGCTGCATAATTTTGCGGGGGTATTTAGGCGAAAAGCGGATAGAGACACCTCCATCGACAATATATTTTCCCAATCCCATGGCAATGCTGGCAATTCCATCTTCAGCTTTTTCGGGAGCAATAGGGTAAAAATTAATGGATCGCGCCACGCCCGAAAAAGAAGGATAAAACCGATCCTCAAACTGTGTTCCGGCCACATGCTGAAGTACAACCGCCATTTTTTCCTGGTCAATCACGTTGCTGGTAGCGGCCATATAAGCTTTACTGCCATGAAAGAATACCGATGCATAAACACTCTTGATAGCGTTGCTGACCAGCTCCAGGGTAAAACGATCGTCCTCAACCATCACCGGAACCATATAAGTTGAATAAACACCCGCAAAAGGCTGGTAATGTGAATCTTCGAGCAAACTCGACGAGCGTACGGCAATAGGTTTTTTGCCCAGGTGAATAAACTTAAGCAAATCGTCGTGCAACCGCAGCGGCAAACGCGCATTCACAAAATTGATCAGAATTTCGGAATCGCTCAGGTCGGAAAGACCGATTTTATACAAATCGTTGTCTTCCATAAATTCATCAAAAATATCGGTACACAACACTACAGTTTGCGGTATGTTAATGCTCACATCTGAAAACCTATCGAACATCCGGTTCCTTTTGATGATCGCATCGAGAAAAGCCAACCCACGTGCTTTGCCGCCAATGGAACCTTCGCCAATACGTGTAAAGCTCACATATTCGTCGAAAGTTTCACGATCGAACTGAGCAATGATTCCCCTTGCTTTATTAAGCCGGTAGCTGGCAATGCTTTCGAAGATAAACCTGCGGATGTCGTCGAGTTCGGTAAAATCACCGGGCCTTACATCCCTGAAAAACTCAGCCAGCGGGAACAATGCCCGTGCAAACAACCAACGCGAGAGGTGATTCCGGTAAATATGATACTCCAGCGAGTTATCAGGAACCTGGAAAATCTTTTTTTGTAAGGCTTTCAGATCAGAAGCACGCGTGATTTCACGGTGGGTATCGGGATCGTAAAATACAAAATCGCCAAAGGCAAAATACTCCATCATAAAATCGCGCAGTTCAATCGCCATGGTTTTGGAGTTTTTGTCAATGAACCCCACGCCAAGAGATCGGAAGAGCACACGTCTGAACTCCAGTCACTTAGGCATCTCGT
>CALCJE010000169.1 GCA_937965665.1 uncultured Bacteroidales bacterium | reverse complement strand
AACTTTTGCCAATAAGGCTGCAGCGGCATACTTATTAGCCCGGCCTTTCACTTTGGTTTTGGAGAGCTTTGCTTTAGCCGCTGTAAGATCAGTAATAATCTGTGCATAAACTTCAGCTTCGGAGTTGCGCGCAATTTCTACCCGGCTCAGATCAAGGGTCGGCATAGTCTGAATAGGTACTCCACCAAAATAGGTTACCAGGTAGTAGTGCATCAAACCCCTGATAAACAAGGCTTCTCCTTCATACTGATTATACTCAGCCAGCGTAAGTCCTTCAATACTCGGAAGTTTAACAAGGATATTATTTACACAGTTTAAGGCGTTGTAAGCTCCTGACCACATCCCTTCAACAATTCCGTTTTCAGCAGGTATAGGCTTAATTTCAATATGGCTGTAGTCCATCATGGTGCCTGTGTGTGTCAGGTTATCAGCAGCTATGTCGCCAACAACCATCCCGTTCAGGTAATAAAGGCCGGTAGCCTGTAGCGCGTGGTATGACCCGATAAGTGCATGCTCAACGCCGGCTTTATTTTGTATGGCATCTTCTGCTGCTACACTATCTGTAGGTTTAACATCCAGTACTTTATTGCACGACATTATAGTAAATGCCAGGGCAACGAGGAAAAATATATTTCGTTTCATATGTTTTCTGATTTATGTGTTAGAAACCAAGATTTAAACCTACCAATATGGTACGCGATTGAGGATAAGTAAAGAAGTCGGTTCCCATAATAATATTGTCGGTACTGTAATAATTTACTTCCGGATCCATACCGGTGTAAGTAGTAAACGTGTACAGGTTTTGTCCCGAAACATAAACCCTGGCCGACTTCAGCCAAAGCTTTTTAAGCAGGTCTTTGGGAAGTGTATAACCCAGAGTAACGTTTTTGATACGCAGGAAAGAACCGTTTTCAATAAATCTTGATGATTTTAAACCATCAGCAAGCTTTGGAATATTAGTTACATCACCCGGTTTCCGCCATACTTTCAGTACTTCAGTTGTTTGTTGATCGAGTTCTGTTGGCGCCTGAAGATACATCCAGGTTCCATTATAAACATCGTTTCCTATTATAGCATGCAGGAAACATGATAAATCAAATCCTTTGTATGAAAATGTATTGGTCATACCTAAAGTATAATCAGGATTTGGGTTTCCTGTAATTTTCCTGTCATCGGTGGTAATTACATTGTCACCATTTAAATCTTCATATACTTCTTTCCCTGTTGTAGGGTCAACGCCAAGAAAATTATAACCAACAAATACACCGATAGGTTCGCCTTCCATTACCCAGTTATTACCACGTCCCTGGTCGGTAATTGGCTGTCCGTTGAACAGTTTTAACACCTTATTGCGGTTAGCCGAAAAATTGAATGATGTATTCCATTTGAATTCGCCCTGTAAGTTTTGAGTATTAAGTACAAATTCTACACCCTTATTCTCCATGTCTCCAATATTGGAAGTAATGGTACTGAATCCGGATGAAAGTGGTATTGGGCGTGCAAGAAGAAGATCGCTGGTTTTGTTGTAATAAACATCGGCAATAAGGCTTATCCTATCCTTAAACAATGCCAGGTCGAATCCCAGGCCCATCTGGCGTGTGGTTTCCCATTTCAGGTCGGGGTTGGGCAACTGTGTTGGTTGTACGCCCGAATTCTGGTTGTAATTATATCCACCTTTATATAAGCCCAGCGATGCGAAATCACCTATACCGTCATTACCTGTCAAACCAAAACTGGTTCTGATTTTAAGATCGCTGATAACTGGCACGCTCTTCATAAATGGTTCTTCGGTAAGCCTCCAGGCAAATGAAGCGGCAGGGAAATATCCAAAGCGGTTGTTTGAACCAAATTTTGAGGATCCGTCGGCACGTGCTGTAAAGGTGAAGATATATTTATACATGTAATTGTACTTGAACTGGCCGAAGTAGGAGGTCATCCCACGGTCGAGTGCTGTTGCACTTGCAGCCCTGATTGTACCAGCTGATGTGATGTATTGAAAATCTTCATTCGGAAAGTCTCTTGCCTCAATATAGGTAGTTCGCCTGGCATATTTTTCGAAACTGAAACCTGCCATTGCTTCAAAATTATGCACCTTGTTTACAGTTTTGGTATACTGAAGCACATTACTGCCCACCAGGTTGCTTACGTAAGTAGTTCCTTCAATTCCAAGTCCATTGTATTTTTTACCCTGGGCAACTGTAATAGGATCGTACTCATGCTCGCGAAGGTTGTAAACATCAGCACTCCATTTGGTTGTAAAAGTGAATCCATTCAGGAATTTGTAATCGAGATAGATGTTCCCGTTGTTACGGTTGGTGTATGCCACATTTTTTGTATCATTGATAATGGCTACAGGATTGGCATAAGGAAGATTGCCTTCATAGTAGGTTCCATCAGGATTATAAACCGGATAAATGGCAGGTTCCGAAAGTGCGTTTGGCAATGGTCCGTAAGTGGTCTGATCACCTTCAACACGGTAGTTAGCAGAGTATGTCATTGAAACACCTGCTCCTATTGTAAGATCTTTTAATAATTTATGATCCACGTTTATACGTCCGCTGTAACGATTAAAAGCAGTTGATTTTATAGTACCATCCTGTGTGTATATATTTCCGGAAATATATAAACGGGTTTTATCATTTCCGCTGCTTACCGATAATTCCGTATTTGATGTTGGCGCAACCTGCAGGATTTCTTTCATCCAGTCGGTATCCGTGCCCTGAACATCCGTTCCTTTAAATTCGTTCCATTGGGCCGCATTCATCAGGTGAGGAATCCTTTCAGCCGGCATGGTCTGCCAGCCATAGGATGTACTCAGGTTTACGCTTGTACGCTGCGAATTACCCTTTTTGGTCGTAATCAGAATTACTCCATTGGATGCCCTGGAACCATAAATTGCGGTTGCCGAAGCGTCTTTCAGAATGGTGAATGACTCTATATCATCAGGATTGAGGTCCGACATAGCATCAATTTCCTGACCGCTGTATCCGATCTGACCAAAATTACCAGTAATAATAGGAACACCGTCGACAACAACCAGGGGTTGGTTGCTGGCATTGATGGAACTACCACCTCTCATTTTAATGGCATTGCGGCCACCGGGAGTACCCGAGTTCTGGTTAACTGATACACCAGCGGCTCTTCCCTGCAGTACACCGTCAATAGTCCTGATCGGGAGATTTTCAAGTTCTTTTTCGTTAACAGTACTAATAGATCCCGAAATCAGCTTCTTACTCGAAGTGCTGTAACCTACGACTACTACTTCGCCAAGATCGACCCTTTCTTCGTCCATTATAACATCTATTTGTTTGCGGCCATCCACAGGAACTTCCTGGAGTTTCATACCTACAAACGAAAATAAAAGAGTAGCATTAGCAGGAGCGTCAACTTTGTAAGTTCCGTTAACATCGGTAATTGAGCCTTTTTGTGTACCTTTTACCTGCACCGTTACACCGGGCATTGGCAATTTATCAGAAGCTGAGGTAACAGTTCCGCTTACCGGAATGGTCTGCGCCCAAAGCGAACTGATGAAAAGTGAAAACATCAGTAATAAAAAGTTAGTTTTTCGCATGTGAATAATTGTTTGGTTTGTTGTTTTGGTATTTAGTTGATGAAAAATCTATTTAAGTGGTGTTGTAGTTATTTGAACAGGCTCAATATCCATCCTGATCCCGATAACAGTATACTTGTCAATGCCATTTGGCTTATCGGTGAAATAGCCTTTACTTTCAGGTGTTTTGCTTAAAGTTACACGGAAGCCTGTATCCATACCGGTAAAGTTGAGATTGGATACTTTGTTTACCGCCTTATTGTCAATCAGGTTAACCGTAACCAGGTTAAGAAAATTGGTTGCCGATCCGGAAAACATTCCGGTTTGGGAAGGATTTGAGACGTTGTAAAATTCATTTCCAATGGTACTTTTCTTTCCTTCGGCTGGAATGATTTTTTTCGTGCTGATATCATAAACATCGCCTTCATCGAGGTAACTGATCATTACATTTTTAATAAGCGGAAGATTCTGAACCTGCGAAATAGTTGCGTCCGTTGTGTTTACCATGGTAACGCCGGCAGCACCGGCAACTTTCAGTGTTTTTAGTTTTCCGTTGTAAATAAGAGCCGTATTTTCATCTACGCCAAATCCAAGGTTAAGGGTTTTCTTTTCATGCATCATCACCATTACAAGCCTGGCAAGCCTGGCCCGGGTGTTAAAATGTTGGTCAACCATTCCCAGCGGGAAAAATCCGAGTCCGTGTGTCAACAGAACGCCGTCGCTGTCAGGAAAATCATCGCCTTTATAATCGGTTATCACACCATGCTTAAGAGCGCCCATGCTGTTTCCGGCGCCAATCATAGGTTCGCTCATAATTGCAGCGCCTGCGCTGGTTCCGCCAACAACACCTCCTGAACGGAATACTTCCCACACAGCTTCCAGCACCGGAGTTTTACTTCCATCCGCTTTATGAAGCGTTTTCATAGTGCGTAACTGGTCGCCACCGCTAAACCAAACACATGTGCTTTTCCGCACTATGTCTGCAAGCTTGAGGTCACTTCCGTTATTAAGCCAGGTTGATTCATCAATATTTTTTGTGCTGTCGTCGTCAGCCATCGCAATTGGGATGAGGTGGATATTCTCAGGTTTCACTCCATAGAAAATCAATTCACTCCTGAAGTAAACGAAAGCTTGTGTCGCCACACCGCTGGCTGACGGAATTATTGAAAAGACAGCCTTTTCCGGTCCGCCTGATAATTCAATAAGTTGCGTGAAGAGACTTTTATTGTCAGGTTCAAGTCCTCCGCCAACAATAACAAGACTGCCCTTTGGTAAGTCCTGACAGTAGCCTGTTTTCAAAATGAGGATTAGTGACAGAAAAAATACTGTTTTTAGTTTGTGCATAAAGTAGTGGATTTTGGTAATTATTTTTTGATAAACTTATTAATAGTCAGCAGATTAGATTTAAGTTGATGTGTTTTAAATATATACAAACCAGGATTTAAATAAGCAATATTCAGATTCGTTGATCCATTTTCAGAGTGGCCATAGAGTACTTGCCTGCCATCCATAGTACAAATTTCCCATTTATAATTCTGGCTTTTCGCAGAAAAATTCAATCTATCGATTACCGGGTTAGGCCAAATAAAGGAAGATTTATCAATTTCTGATGCTGAAACTCCGGTCGTATTTACGTTTCCCAATACATAGGGAGTGGTGTAATCAATCATTGAAAGTTCCAGGTGATCGAAACCAGCTACCATCCGGGGTTTCACACTGGTACTTCCGGTACCGGTTTGTGATGAAAACCCGGTTAATGTACCTTCATTGCTAATCACCATGATGGGAGCCGCTCCATAACCCGTCAGCATAGTTTTACCCTCAACCGGAGTAACTTTCATATAATTGTGATTGGTGAGCCAGATGCCGTATTTCAAGGTATCGAGAGCCATAGAATAGGGTACAGCAGTAGCTGAATTCTCATACATATCACTATTGTAAAATGTATTTGGCATGATAACACTATGACTTAACAGCGATAAGCCTTTGCTGAAAGCAAGTTCTGCATAATAAGAAGCATACAGGGTATAAAAGTTGTCTACAACAGTCTTTCCGGCAAACCTCGAATCGTCACCGACAAATGCGGAAATCATTCCTGTATTATGAACTTTTTGCCTGAGTAAACCGCCATTTGAAGTATTCAGAAATGTGTTGAAAGTTGCCGCTGTATTTGATAAGAAAAGTATTTTAACGGCATTATTTATTTTTAATTCAATATCAGCAGAATAACCGGCATCACTGTTTATTACAACAATATTTACTTCCGGAGTCCCCAGAAGCAGAAGCTTATCTTTGAATGTATTTGCCAGGGCTTCATCACCTGTTAATATAAGTACAGGATCGGTTGTAAGGCCATTTGAGGTAACCAGATCAGCAAGCATAGCCTGGTTTTCAGCAATTTTGTTGCTCCCGCTGGCAAGTAAAGTGTAATTTCCGGTTTCTTCAAAAGAAGCTGAATTCGTCAGCCTGTTCAGTGTATTAAAAGTGACCTGCTTGGTATTTAAATTATAGGTACAACCTTGCAAAAGCTGCATTATGTGAACTTTATCTGCCAATAATTTTGTGCCATTCAATGAATAAGTGCTGCCAGCCATTGATATATTGGCGCAACCGGTTCCCCGAACTGTTGCCAGGCCGGTTTCATCCACAGTCATACACGTCATATCATCCATGCCAATACCGGTAATGTCAATACCCTTGTTCAATTTATAATTTGCAAGGAAACCAATCGTTCGTCCAAAACGAGCCCTTTCGGCAACATGCGTATCGAAAACAAACCCCGGTGCAAAATTCATGAAATCATCAGCCAGGGTTACATACTTGTTGTTTGGATTCTCAATACACTCATACGAATATACCGTACCATTAGCGGCATTATATACAATGGATGAAAGAATATGCATCCCTGCAGATGTACCACAAATAGTACCACCTTTGCTGTACAGTTTGTTTACAGCATCCTGAAGTCGTGTATTCCGGTAAAGATTGTAATACTCTGTTTGATCGCCTCCCCTGAAAAATATAACCTCATAAGTTAAAAGTGTATCATATAAAACCTGGCTGTCTGCACTGTCGCGACTGGCAATCGCAAACTCTTTGGCATAGGTGGCACCACATTGCTGTTTGAAATATGGTGCAAGGGTTCCTGTAGAAGTACCGATGATCGCAACCCGTTTACCTTCGCCTGCCCAACGGTAAGCAGGTGTACTCCAGCTTGATACGCCGTTTTTTTCTGATCCACCTCCTACCAGCAGCAACCTACCTGGTTGTGAAAACACATGGAGTGAGAACGTGATAAACAGCAGTACGAGTAACTTCAAAGAAGGCATAATTTCAGTAACGGGAAAAAAGAAAAGCAAATATAAGTAAAAATAGCATTGAAAAAATGAATATTTTAGCAAAAAAAATTATTTAACCCTATATTATGCTTACACTTTTCAAAAATGCCGAAACTTATTCCCCTCATTTTCTGGGAACCAGGGATATCCTCGTTGGAGGAAAAAGTATTTTAGCCATTGCAGATCATATTGAGCCGCCGCTGGGAGTTGAAATTCAAATAGTTGACTGTACAGGACTCAGACTTGTGCCCGGTCTTATTGATTCCCATGTTCATATCACCGGCGGTGGCGGCGAAGGAGGCCCGGCAAGCCGAATGCCCGAACTGGAAATCAGCATGATGATTGATGGTGGTGTTACTACTGTTATTGGCTGCCTGGGAACCGATGGTATTACCCGCTCGGTTGAAAGTGTACTGATGAAAGTAAAAAGCCTGAAAGCCAAGGGTATGTCGGCATGGATGTATACCGGGGCGTACCAGGTTCCACCACCTACCATAACCGGGGATATCATGCGCGACATTACACTGATTGAGGAAGTGATAGGCGTGGGCGAAGTAGCTATTTCCGACCATCGCTCTTCGGTACCTACCATTGCCGAATTGTCGAAACTCACCGGTCATGCCCGGGTTGCCGGCATGATTGGAGGCAAAGCAGGCATTATAAATATGCATATGGGCGATGCCCGCGATCCGTTCCGCCCGCTTCACGATATTGTAGCTAACAGCGAATTGGGATACAAGCAGTTTATCCCCACCCACTGCAACCGTAACGATTATATTTTCGAAGACGCCAAAGAGTACGGCAAAAAAGGGTATGTAGATATTACAACCAGTTCGTATCCTTACTATATGGACGAGGAAATAAAACCATCAATCGCCCTGAGGCTGTTGCTCGAAAGCGGCGTACCTATCAAACATATTACGTTTACTTCCGATGCCTGTGGTTCGCTCCCGGGATTTGACCCTGAAACCGGCAAACTGATAAAAATTGAAATGGGGCTGCCCGACTCAGTACTTCGCGAAATTAAAGAATCAGTTACACAGGAAGGTATAGCACTGGAAGTTGCACTACAGGTAGCTACATCGAACCCGGCTGACATATTAAAACTATCCGGGAAAGGTCATATTGAAACAGGTTTTGATGCCGACATCCTGGTAATGGATACTGATTTCAACATAATACACCTGATGGCAAACGGAAAGATGGTGAAGTAGGTAGAGTTATAGAATAAATTATCACCGCAACGACGCAAAAACATCGCGAGGAACGCAAAGAGTCAAGTTGACCAGCTTTGCGTTCTTTGCATTTAATCCTTCGCGTATTTGTGTTAAAAAAGAAACTTTTGTTTTAGGGTAAGTAATTATTCCTTAATCTGACTAATAAACTCCTGAATATCGTTCTGTAAATCAGTACTTCCTGAAATTTTATTGATAAAGGCGCTCCCAATGATAGCCCCGTTACCCAGTTTACAGGCAGCGGAATAATCTGACTTGTTTTTAATCCCGAAGCCAATGATCAGCGGATTTTTCAGGTGAAGCTTCCTGATCTTCTGAATAGCTTCCGTTTGAATTGAAGAATCGTTGCCTGTGGTGGTATTCCCCGAAACAAGGTAAATAAAAGCTTTGCTGATTTTGTCAATTTCTTTGATGCGTGCCGCGGAAGTAGCAGGTGTAATCAGAAATACAGGCGAAACCCCATATTTATCCGCAATTGGTTTATGCTCTTCCAGGTATTCGTTTACAGGAAGATCGGGCATAATAATGTGATGCACACCACTTTCGTTACATTTCCGGTAAAAATTTTCGATTCCAAATGCCAGCAGGCTGTTGAGGTAACCCATCAGCAGATAAGGTTTGGAAATCTGGTCTTTTATCTCTACCAGCTGGTCAAACAAGCGTTCGAGCGTCATTCCGTTATGGAGCGCAACTGTGCTCGAATGTTGAATAACCGGTCCATCAGCCAGCGGATCCGAAAACGGAATGCCAATCTCAATGAAATCGACATCTGTGGTATTTAAAATTTCCAGTATTTCCTTTGTGCTTTCAAAGGAGGGAAATCCTGCAGTAAAAAAAACGGATAAGTTGTTGTTTTTATTCGTCAGAATGGTTTGTTGCAAGGTGTTCATGGGCTGAAAATGTTTTTTGTTCGAAAAGGCGGGAAGACACTTTTTATTTACGAGGTACGAATTACGATTTACAATTTGTGAATTGCAAGGATCAGACTACATTCCGACATCCGACATCCGACATCCGACATCCGACATCAAACATCCGACATCAAACATCCGCCATCTAGATAAATTTCAGATACGTATCCAGGTCTTTATCGCCACGCCCCGAGAGATTAATCACCACCACATCCGTGGGCTTGAACTTCATTTTTGGTAAAACAGCGAAGGCATGCGCCGATTCAAGCGCCGGAATTATTCCATCGAGCCGGATTAATTCCCGGGCGGCATCCAGGGCCTCCTGGTCGGTGATGGCGTAATACTTTGCTTGTTTGGTTTCGTGCAGCCAGGCATGCAAAGGCCCTATTCCCGGGTAATCGAGCCCGGCTGAGATGCTGTAAGGCTCGGTGATCTGACCATCCTTGTTTTGCATCAGGTACGTTTTTGAACCGTGGATGATGCCGACTGAACCCACCATCAGCGTGGCTGCAGTTTGGTGCGAGTTTATTCCTTTTCCTGCAGCCTCGGTGCCAATTAGTTTTGTTTTTTTCGATTTCAGGAAATGGTAAAAAGCCCCGGCAGCATTGCTTCCGCCACCCACACAGGCGATCACATAATCGGGCTCGGCATCGCCGGTTTGTTTCAGCAGCTGTGCTTTCAACTCCTTGCTGATTACCGCCTGGAAACGGGCAACCATATCAGGATACGGATGTGGCCCCACAACAGAACCGATAATGTAATGCGTATCGTCAGCATGGTTTATCCAGTAACGGATGGCATCGTTGGTAGCATCTTTCAGCGTCCGGGTTCCGCTCATCGAAGCCACCACCGTAGCACCCAGCATTTTCATACGTGCAACGTTAGGCGCTTGCCGTGCAATATCGGTTTCGCCCATAAACACCACGCACGACAGGCCAAGCAATGTGCAGGCTGTTGCCACCGCTACCCCATGCTGTCCGGCACCGGTTTCGGCTACAATTTTACGTTTGCCCATCATTTTAGCAAGCAACGCCTGCCCCAACGCATTGTTAATTTTGTGGGCACCGGTATGATTGAGGTCTTCGCGCTTCAGGAAAATCCTTGCTTTGTACTTTTCCGATAACGCTTCCGAAAAATAAAGCGGTGTCGGGCGGCCTACATAATCCTTTAGCAGCGCGTTCAGTTGCTTTTTAAATTCACCGGACCGCATGATCCGTTCATAGTTTTTCTGAAGTTCGTCCACATTATTAAAAAGCAATTCGGGAATATAGGCGCCGCCGAACTTGCCGTAAAATCCATGGCTGGTTTGTGTTTCTGATTTCATCAGGTATTTTTTTATGCTTTTAAACTTGTATCTTCCATCAAAGCGATGAGCTGTTTTATCTTTTCAATGTCTTTAATTCCGGGCGATGTTTCGAACTTTGAATTTACATCGATGCCGATGAGTTGCTTGTGCCGTATATTTTTGATTTCTGCATAGTTTTCGAGACTTATACCTCCACTCAGGTAAAATGGATTATCCAGGTTATAGGCTTCGAGCCATTGCCAGTTAAATGTTTTCCCGGTTCCGCCAAAATGCTCGCTTTGTGTATCAAACAGGAACAAATCGCAGGCATCAACATACAGTTTTGCATTTTCAAATGAGCTTTCATCTTTGATGGAAATGGTTTTAATCACTTCTATTGAAGATCGGAAATAATTACAGAATTCAGGAGTTTCGTCGCCATGCAGCTGGATACTGTCGAGCTTATACTGATCCACAATCTGTTTAATTTCGGCTCTTTCAGCATTTACAAACACGCCGGTTTTTTTGATGTGGTCCGGAATTTCTTTTAAACCATCTTCAATCAGCTTCCCATACACATACCTGGCCGATTTATGGTAAAATATAAAGCCCAGCCTATTGATATTCATAGGAATTAAAGCCCGGATAGTTTCCGAACTGGTGATTCCGCACACTTTAAGCTCCATTGGTTTTGCTTTTAAGTTTATTAATGTCGCGAATAAACTCAGCACATGCTTTTTCGGGTTCCGGATGTTTCATAAAATTCGATCCGATTAAAAAGCCATGGTAGCCCAATTGCTTAAGTTCCATAACCACTGCAGGGTCTTCGATGCCGCTTTCCGAAATTTTTACAAACCCAGCGGGAATACGAGATGCCATAGTCCTCGAAGTGGCAATATCAATCTGCATCGTTTCGAGGTTGCGGTTGTTTACACCAATCACGTCGATATTATCAATTATTTTTTCAAGTTCCTTTGTTGCATGAAGTTCGAGGATTACTTCCATTCCCAGCTGATGAGCCAATGTAGTAAATTGCTCTATTTCGTTCCTGGTTAAAATGGCTGCAATCAGCAAAATAACATCGGCGCCAATGGATTTGGCTTCAATAACCTGGTAGGCATCAATTACAAAATCCTTGCGCAGAATCGGGCAAGTTGTGTTTTCTCTTGCCAGGATCAGGTCGGAATTGCTACCACCGAAAAACTTTTGATCCGTAAGTACCGACAAAGCGCTTGCACCGGCTTTTTCGTAGCCGGAGGCAAGTTTTTCCACATTAACATCCGCATTAATAGCCCCCAAAGCCGGCGATTGCTTTTTGATCTCAGTAATGATACCGCTTTTATCCGCACGGGTAATATATTCCTTTACCGACAGGCATTTCCGGTTAAAATAGCGGGAAGATTCAAGCATTTCGACCGGGCGCAAATGCTTATCGCTTTCCACCTGTCGCCGTTTTTCAATTACTATTTCCTGGAGTTTGTTCATTGTCCGTTTGCTATTACCTGGGTGAATAACCGAAGCGCTTTGCCCGATCCGATACTTTCGGTACAGGCTGCAATGCAATCGCTCAGAGGCTTACCGTTGTAACATTGCATGGCGAAGGCACTGTTTGCAATCACTACATTTTTCTGTTCCTCGGTTGCGTTGTTTTGCAATACAGCCATAAAAATCTTTGCTGCATCTTCTATTGTAGTTCCTGCATTAATATCTTCGGACGTATTCGGTTTGAAAGGGAGTTCATCAAGAGGTATCAACTGCTCGCTGTTATTTGATGTAATAAGCACATCCGATGTTAAACTTATTTCATCGTATCCATCCAATGAATTCACCAACGTATATTTTGCGGTTCCGTTTTGCAGGAAGAAATTGTACAGGCGGGCTACCGACCGGTTAAAAACGCCCACGTATTTGTATTCGGTCTGCGCCGGATTTACAAGCGGGCCCATCAGGTTGAAAAGGGTATTTGTTTTCAGCCCCTTACGCACCGGGCCCACATTTTTAAGTGCCGGGTGAAAATTGGGCGCATGAATAATGCAGAGATTATGTTTTTGCAGGTCATCATTCAGCTCCTGTTCCGTAGTTTTGAAAGTATAACCGAAATATTTCAGGATATCAGAAGAACCTGATACCGAGGTAGCTGCAAAATTACCATGCTTGGCAACAGGCACCCCGGCAGCTGCCAGCACAAAAGCCGACAGGGTTGAAATATTGAAAGTGTTTTTATTGTCACCACCGGTGCCACATACATCTATGGTGGGTTTATGCAGTTTTACCGGAATACATAATTTCATCAGGGCATTGCGGAAACCGGTCAACTCGCTCACTTCCATAATCCTGGTTTTAAAGAGCCCGAGTATAAATGCAACCTGGTATTCGCTGTATTGCTGCTCACATAAACCTCTCATAAGAATTTCGGCTTCCGTTACCGTAAGGTGATGGCCGGCGGCCAGTTTCAGATATATTTCGTTCATAGGGTTTTGTTGTTCAATAGTTCTGTTGTTCAATGCCTTGGGCGTTCGGATGTTCAATTATTCAAATGTTCAATTGTGCAATGCTTCGCGTAAAAGGGTTCAATGGTGTTTCAGTGCTTCGCGTTTCAGTGTTATCAGGGGAGTACAGGTTCAAAATTCATCTATCGTCATTCGAAAATCGCAAATCGTAAATCCCTACCCGATCCAGTTCCTGATAATCTGCTCGCCGTATTCGGTAAGAATAGATTCGGGATGGAACTGAACGCCTTTAACATCAAATGTTTTGTGCCGGAGCGCCATCACGCATTGTTCGGTATCCAGCGCGGTAACAATCAGATCATCCGTAATGCTCTGATAATCGACAGCCCACGAATGATAGCGGCCAACAGTAAATTTTTGGGGACAATGATCAAAAAGCGGATCTTTCTCAATCAGTTCAATTTCGGTGGCAACGCCATGGTAAACGGTATCGAGATTGACTAATTCAGCTCCAAAAACTTCGCCAATGGCCTGCAATCCGAGGCAAACTCCCAGTATGGATTTGGTTGGAGCATACATCCGGATAAGATCGTTCAGAATACCTGAATCCTTAGGCACTCCGGGCCCGGGAGAAAGAAGGATTTTATCAAACCTGTTTACTTCTTCGAGGGTGATTTTATCGTTCTTATGCACCTCGTATTCCACATCACTTGTAGTTTCAATCAGCTGAACAAGGTTGTAGGTGAAGCTGTCGTAATTATCCAGAATCAATAATTTCATAGTTGTTTTGTGTTGTGTAAGCGGTAGTTTCTATCGGCTGTCAGCCGGATGGTTATATTTCTATGCCAGCTTCCTGAGGCTGGGATTTAAATAGCTTATCAGCTTCCCTGAGTGCATTTCGCAAACCGTTAATTTTATTAAACACTTCGTTCAGTTCGTTTTCCTTGTTACTGCTTTCAACAATTCCGGCTCCTGCCTGGTACACAAGCCGGTTGTTTTTGCTTAAAAATGAGCGGATAATAATGGCCTGGTTAAGTTCATTTTTCTGGCCAACAAACCCAATGGTTCCTCCATAAAATCCGCGGGCATCGTTTTCGAGTTCATCAATAAGCTGTATGGCGCGGTGCTTGGGTGCCCCCGACAGCGTTCCTGCCGGGAATGTTCCGCTCAGGGCTTCGAAGGCGTTGAATTCGGGCCGCAATTCGCCGCTAACATTGCTCACCATATGAATAACATGCGAATAAAACTGAATTTGTTTATACGATTTTACATGCACATTTTTCGAATAAATACTCAGGTCGTTCCGGGCCAGGTCAACCAGCATAACGTGTTCTGCATTTTCCTTGGCATCATTCAGCAGCTCGCCGGCTTTGGCAAGGTCAGAGGCATCGTCGCCGGTGCGTTTATAGGTACCTGCGATGGGATGTATTTCGGTGATACCCTTGCTGATTTTGAGCTGTGCTTCGGGCGAAGAACCAAAAATCCGAAAGTTTCCGGTATCAAAATAAAAAAGATAAGGTGAAGGATTGATCCGCTTTAAAGCCCTGTAAACATTAAAGTCGTCGCCTTTAAAATTTTGGTAAAACCTGCGCGAAACTACCAGCTGAAATACATCGCCCAGTTTGCAGTGTATTTTGGCTTTGGAAACTTTATTCATGTAATCCTCATCGGTGCAATTGCTGGTTTCGGTACCAACCAGGTCGAAGGCATAGTTGTGATGTTTATGCAGATCAATACGTTCAATAAGCAGCGAAAGGTTTTCGGCAGCCTGTTTTTCGGAATATGCATGCGAATATACGCTGAGTTCGTTGGTGGCATGGTTAAAAACAAGTACCAACGAGTAGAGGTGGTAAAGCAGTTCAGGGATTTCGTTGCCCGTATTTCGAAGCTTTAACTCGTGCGTGTACTCCACAATATTAAAGGAGCAATACCCGAATAATCCCTTGAGCTGATCCGGCAACTGCTTATCAAATTCAAATTTGTTGATAAAACGCGTGAAAGTTTTATTCAGCGCTTGTGCATCGGCGGGCAGGGTTTCCCTTTCAATATCACCATTTATTACCGTTTTTGCCTGTTTATTGTGAATGCTTATGGTGGCAATGGGCTCAAAGCACAAAAACGAATAATGGTTGCTCTTGCTGTTATAGTCGGAACTTTCGAGCAGCATAGGCGCGCTGTATTCGTCGCGTAAAGCAAGAAACAAACTTACCGGCGTTTTGGTATCGGATAGCTGCTGGTATATTTTGGTGTGAATTTTCATAATTAACTTTGCTTTTTTTGAAATAAAAAAACCCGCTGTTTGTTGTAAACAGCGGGTTAGCATATCAGGTAACGCAAAAATCTAGCTGTTCACAACTTTTGTTGTAAACCACCACCAATTGATATTTGCCGAAAATGTCGTCATTTGTTTTACAAAAGTAGGAGAAAAACTAACAGACCTGACAAAACAGGATATTTTTTTTCGGAAGGATGCAGATGAACCCGGCTTTAAATCCGGTCAATCATCTTTATTTTGTACTTTTGACAATACTTGAATTTAACACTCCCGACATCGTAAAATCTATTTCTAACTTATGAAGAAAAGTTTAATCCGA
Source organism: uncultured Bacteroidales bacterium (assembly GCA_937965665.1). GTDB lineage: Bacteria > Bacteroidota > Bacteroidia > Bacteroidales > UBA4417 > UBA4417. The sequence continues at coordinate 21,493 of CALCJE010000169.1, read as the reverse complement.
AACATCCTGTTTCCTGCTTATTTAATTTTAGTTTTTCAAGCCGGCTTACTGGCACAAACCAAAACCCAACCTGTTTATCCTCCAAAGGTAAATGACTTTGCCCCCATACTCAATTTCCTGGCATCACCGGCCCTCGAAGGCCGCGAAACCGGACAGCAAGGCGGCATTGTTGCAGCCGAATATATTGCTTCGATGATGCATTATCTGGGATTGAAACCATACAAAACCAATGCAGAATTAACTTACCGGCCGACAGATTATTTTCAGGAATTCAAGCTGTTGAGGCAAACAGCAGGAAATGCATCGGTTGATGTGATAATTTCGAAAGAGCAGAAACCTAAACTTCAGCTGCGTGCCGCAAGCGACTTCAGGGTTTTTAATCTCACGCAGCCATTGGCTGTTGAATCGGTTCCGGTATTTGCCGGTTACGGTATCGCCGACCCGGCACTTGGCTATAACGATTATGCAGGGTTAAATGTAAAAGGAAAAATAGTGCTGATTATGCCAGGCTACCCGGGGCAGCACGATACCGCAAGCGTGGCTTGGAAAAAATTCAGGGCTACTGCCGAAAACGACGATTTCGATCTCGATAAAAAATGTGCTGTAGCTGCGAAACAAGGTGCTGCTGCGGTTATCATTGTAAACAAAGCAGTTTTGTATCCAAAACAAACAGGCACAAAACCTGAGAACAACCCCGTGAGCTCGGAGCCCGAATATATCAGTGCCGGATACAGCCTGCCTAAAGTTGAAAGTGAACCTCTTTCCGTTTGTTTCCGGCTGAATAAAAAAAGCAGCGAAAAATTGGCGCTGGCATTGGGTATTGATTTTATAAAGGCTGAAAAACAGGTAGCTGAAAAGCTGAAATTCACCCCGGTAGATTTGAAAAGTAAAATTTCGCTGAAGGCCAAACCAATCGTTGATACTTTGCTGGTGAATAATGTGATAGGAAAAATTCAGGGCAGGGACAGTACACAAACTATTATTTTAGGAGCGCATTACGATCACCTGGGCAAGCGCGGAAACATCATTTATTATGGCTCCGACGATAATGCATCGGGTGTTGCCGGATTATTGGCTTTAGCCAAATCGTGGACTCAAACAATTCCTCCCTGCAACATTATTTTTGCTTCATGGACCGCCGAAGAAAAAGGGCTGATTGGCAGCGAATATTTTGCCTCAACGCTCTCATCGCCCGATAAAGTGAAATTGTATATCAATATGGATATGATTTCGCGGAGCGTGGCCGAAGATACTGCCCGCCGTCAGTTGAGCATTGGAACACGCACCACTGATAACTACCTGCGGGAACTGGCAAGCCAGATAAATAACACGTTGAGTCATCCTTTTATTCTCGACCTGTGGGATGTTACCGGCCATTCGGGCAGTGATTATGCATCGTTTATTGCAAAAAATATTCCGGTAATGACCTACAACACCGGCCTGCATAACGATTACCATACCCCCCGCGATATTCCTGCTGCTGCTGACCTGACAAAAATGGGTGATGTGCTGAGGTTGGTGAATGAGAGCATGCAGGTTTTATTGAGCAAAACCCAGGAAAAATAGGATCCTGAATTTCTGCTTTTCTTGCCTGCAGGGGAAATAAAAACACAACCAGACAATGCTATGCGTATAGATTATCTGGTTGTGTGTAAATAAATACCTCCCTGATGTGAAATGAAGGTATTTTGCAAAAGCTTTATTTACGCTTTTTGCTCACATTTCTTCACTGTATATTTCTCCAGCGCTTTCATATTTACCTCCACGCCAATTCCAGGCCCGGTGGGCACGGTGATGGTTCCATCAGGATTAAGTTCGAAAAGCGTTTCAACTATATCTTCGGTATAATATTTACGGTTTGGTGACAGGTCGCTGGGCAGGATAAAATTAGGTAACGATGCCAGGGCTACATTCCCTGCGCGGCCAATACCCGATTCGAGCATACCGCCATGCCACACGGGGATGTTCTTCGAAGCACAATAATCGTGAATCTTTTTGGATTCAGTATATCCGCCAACACGTCCGGGTTTGATGTTGATAATACGGCAACTTCCCATTTCAATGGCAGCCCGTGTATCGCCCAGCGAGTGAATACTTTCGTCGAGGCAAAGGTCAGTTTTTATTTCGCGCTGCAACTTGGCGTGGTCGAAAATATCGTCATACCCCAGTGGCTGTTCAATAAGCGAAAGGTTGTATTCATCCATTTTCTTAAAAACCGGAAGATGATTGAGTGTGTAAGCCGAATTTGCATCCACCTGCAACAACATATCAGGATATTCGCGCCTTAGGGCATCAATAAACTGCAGGTCGCGCTCCGGGGCAATTTTAATTTTTATCCGCTGGTAGCCTTCCTTCATGTATTTTTCCATTACATGAAGCAAATCAGGTACCGTATCGCTGATACCCAGGCTTACCCCAACTTTAATTTTTTCCTGTGTTCCGCCCAGCATCTTCGACAAGGAAATTCCTTTTGATTTTGCAAAAGCATCGTACAATGCAGCTTCGAGCCCGGCTTTAGCCATCATATGGCCACGGACTTTTGAATAGCTTGCAATGGCTTCATCTACACTCGCTAAATCTTTACCGATGATGGCAGGAATCAGGAATTCGTTCAGAATATGCCAGGCAGTAGGAACCGTTTCGTAGGAATAAAACGGGGTTTCTTCGGCGACACATTCGCCCCAGCCGGTAACACCTTCGGCGTCAACGCGCACCATTATGTGTTGTTCATCGTATTCAGTACCCATAGAAGTAACGAATGGCGTTACGAGTATCATTTTGGTGTGGCGTAGTTCAATGCGGTCTATTCTCATAGCAGTATATTATTAATGATTTACAAATTAGGTTCGGATTCAGTTAGCCGTTGCTATGGCTTGGCAATCAAGTTGTTGATCACCTCCTTCATTTTATTGAATTCTTCTACATCGTAAAGCCGGGTGAGGAAGACTATTTTGCCTTCCCGGTCGATGATAACATTCCGGGTTATTCCGGCTTCCTTTTTGGCGTATAACCCGAAAACCCTGGCTGCCGAATCGGGTGCCAGCGGATAGGTTATTTTCATTTTTTCGGCAAAGCCACGAACAACATTTACAGGCTCATCGCGATCGATGCCCACCAGTACAAAATCCTTCTCCTTAAGTGGCAGCCAGATTTCGTTTTCTATATGCGGCATTTCTTTGCGGCATACGCCGCACCAGCTGGCCGTAAACTGAAGCATCACAACTTTCCCAAGCTGATCGGATAGCCTGAAGGTTTTTCCTTCGGTTGTTGTAAGTTCAAAATCGGGAGCTAGCTGCCCAACCTGAACAATATAGCCTTTGTCTTCTTCTTTTTTCTGCTTGCAGAAACTGGTTGCAAACACCAGTGAACAAAAAAGTCCGGTTGCAAAAATTTGCTTCAAAGTATTCATTTACAATGTTTTGATATCTTTAAAGGACTATTTTTTTAATACCCTTAATACCGGGAATTTTTCCCCGATCTTCAGCAGATCAGCAAATTGCGGGTAGGTTACCAGCCCCAGTTCCGATTTAGGCTCGAGTGCAAGCACAACCATGTTTCCTTTTAGCTGTGCTGTGGGAATAAAAATATACTCACCTTCACCAATTGCTCCGGTATAAGCATTTGCTTCAACCTGGGGATTGATGATTATATCGCGCTCAAAATCAATGGAATCAATGCCTTTGATGGTGTATTGCTCAATTTTATTGCCTTTCTGATTTTTAAACGGTGAATACGAAAGTGCCTGCCGCTTAACCCAGTCCATGAGCACCTTGTTTTGAGTGGGAACCAGGTATCCGGCAGGTTTTGCAACATCATAAATCGATTTTACAACTGGCCGGTAATCATTCACAACCACAACGGTATCGGTATTTGTACTATACGAAAGCAGGGTCATTGAGAGTTTCTGCCCGGTGGCAGCATGCTCTGATTGTATGGAAACCTTTGGGTTTGCCTTGCCGGATGCCAGCACCTTCCTGCCATCAGCAACCATTTTTTTAATTTCACCCTGATGCAGGTATGCAAACTGTAGTATGGCGCGCATCCCGGTCATCTGGCCTTCGGCCCGGTGCCTGATGTTATCAACATAGGTATCTTCCCCGTTTAATCCTTCCTGTATAAACGAAAGCGTGTTCTGTATCCCGAAACTCTGCCTGCCGTCGTTCACATCGAAGGTGCTGTGCCTGATGTAATCCTGTTCCGGCGGTCCACCGGGAGCATAAATGGCATTATTGAATTTGTTATCAGTAAGGTATTTCGACCAGAATGGGAAAACCTCTTTGTTCGAAAACGTCCTGATTTGTTCCGATACGTTCGGGTTGGTATTCACACCCAGGGTTTCGGATGCATTACGCCTGTATCCATATATTTGCCAATCACCGCCATAAGGCGCATATTCGTGAACATCCATGGTAACTTCGAAAAGGTATTTATCGAAGAACCTGTGCACTGCCTGGGTTTCGGGCTCAGTTAACACCAGGTGGTTCCGGTTCAGGTCGGCATCATTCCCGTTTCGCCTTTTATTCACTTCCGAACCGTCAGGATTCGTCTGCGGGATAATGGCAAAATCCAACTTATCAAACAGAAATTTATTTTCAGGTTTTAACAGCAATTGTGCAAGCATGAGGGCACCTTCCTTTCCCGACTGTTCGTTACCATGTTGCTGAGCCAGGAACAAAACTTTAAGCTTCGACTTGTCCTTGCCAAATTCGCCCGACGAAAATTTGAGAGCGTACAGGTTACGGCCCTGCACCGACTTACCTATTGTTTCCACTTTGAGCAAACCCGACTGCTGGTCAAGCTGGCTGATAAATTCAGTTAACTGATCGTAGGACGTAACTTTCTGGTAATTGTTTTTTTCGAGCGGAAGCATAATTGGTTGTGCAAAACTCATCTTCGCAACAGCAATAGCAAAAATAAAAATGAGGCCAGGTTTCATATTCAGTATGTTGTAAGTATTAACTAGGTTTATGCCAGGGGCTTTAATAAGGCGGCCTGTTAGCGAGTGTAAACGTAAGAATGTTTGCTGAAATCTGCAAAAAAATGAGTACGAAATAATTCATCAATTTTTTACGGTCCATGGTTTTTTATTTCAAAAGGACAGTCTGGCGGTGAAATAAATATTCATAAAACACTATATATCTATTATTTACCTGTTTAAACCGGATAAATACCATCATGCTTGTATCCCAGGCTAATTTCGGGGTTTGCCTGTATTTCGCTGGACGGGATCGGGAGAAAAGCATCTGCCTAAAAACCGTACGAAATCTCCAGGATCTTTTTTGGTGGCATAAATAATCCATCCTGGTTCAAAATTCCGAAATTGTTGTTTGGCAGAATACAATATTGTTTGATACCAGAAAACATTATTGTATCTTTGTATCAAACAAGTTCAAACATTATGATTTTAGAGTCAGTAATAGAGCATGTTGTGGAACAACAAAAGTTAAGGCTTACCACGCGAGATGCAGGATTGAAGCGTGAACTTAAGCCTGCCACTAAAAGTTTATCTTCTCATGCGTTAATCATTTCCGGAGTCAGGCGATGCGGGAAAAGTACACTGCTGATGCAAATGATGCATGATTTAGACCAAACAAATCTGCTGTACCTGAATTTCGAATCACCTCAATTGTATGAATTCAACCTGCTTGATTTTGCCAGGCTTGACAACATTATTGCACGTAAAGGCGCAAAAATTCTTTTTTTCGACGAACTGCAATGGGTTGAAGGCTGGGAAATGTATATTCGACAAAAATTAGATGAAGGCCTGCAGGTAGTAATCACTGGATCAAATGCGTCGTTGCTCAGCAAGGAGTTGGGAACCCGCTTAACCGGCCGCCATATCACTCAGGAACTTTTCCCCTTTTCATACACCGAGTTCCTGCAGTTTCTGCAACTATCACCCGGAACCGAAAGCCTGGCAAACTATATGCAAACCGGAGGATTTCCTGAGTTTGTAAAAAATGGAGATGACGAACAACTTGCCACGCTGTTTAATGATATTTTATTTCGCGACATTGTTACCCGCTACGGAATAAAGGATATCAAAAGTTTACACAGGCTTGCCCGGTATCTTATTTCGAATATTGGTTACCGTATATCGGCTACAAAATTAAAACAAGCACTTTCGATTGGTGCAACGAGCACGGTTTTAAGCTGGTTTTCACACCTTGAGCTTTCGTACCTGGTATCATTTGTGCCTATGTTCAGTCATTCAACAAAGGCGCAGCTTATCAATCCCCGAAAAGTATATGCCATAGACCTGGGCCTGGTAAACGTAGTTTCGTCGGTGCTTACAGAAGATGCAGGCCGCAAACTGGAGAACCTGGTATTTCTTCATTTGCGAAAAAAATATGCTGAACTGTATTATTTTGATGAAAAAGGGGAATGCGATTTTGTGGCAATGAAAAACGGGCAGGTCATGGAGTTAGTACAGGTATGTTACGAACTTACAGCCGATAATTTACAACGCGAACTGAATGGTTTGCTGGCAGCCATGCGGTTTTTCAAGCAACAAAACGCAACAATAGTAACTTTTGCAGGTGCTGATCAAATTGTAAAAGAAGGTTTTACTGTTGAAGTTGTACCGGCTTATCAATACCTGGTTTCACCGGTTATTTAACTATCAAGGTCACCTGACTTCAAAATATGCAAACCACCGGATGAACCTGGTTCAAAATTTCTAAAAGCCGGTTTCCCATGAAGCCGGCTGTTGTTTTTCTGTTATAAAATCAGGCTATCCGGGTCAAAAAAAGAATATTAGCATAAATTTCTCTCCTGCAAACGATTGCATGAAAACCGGGTGTTTTATATGGTTTTTTTTCTTATATCTTTGCCAAACCAAATCCCCAACCCATGAAAAAAAATGCCCTGATTCTTATTTGTATTTTCTGCCTTAAAACCGCTTTTGCACAGGTTACCATCGACCATGTTGAACCTCCCTGCTGGTGGGCCGGAATGAAAAACAACTCGCTGCAGCTGATGATCCATGGCAAAGATATTGGCAAAACCAAAGCGGCACTGGAGTATAAAGGCGTAAGCGTTAAAGGGGTTACCAGCGCAGGTAATGACTATTTGTTTGTCGATCTTAATATCGGAAACGCTGCAAAACCGGGCACAATAAATATTGCGTTTAAAGAAAAAGACAGCACACTTACCACTTACAAATACGAGCTGAAAGCCCGTGCCGAAAGCTCCGCCAAACGCAAAGGCTTCACAACAGCTGATATGATGTACCTCATTATGCCCGATCGTTTTGCCAATGGCGATCCCAGCAACGACGATATGCCGGGCATGTTCGAAAAAGCCAATCGGTCGAACCCGAACGGACGCCACGGCGGCGATATAAAAGGTATTACTGACCATCTCGATTACCTTCAGAAACTGGGAGTTACAACTATCTGGTGTACCCCGCTGCTCGAAAATAACATGAATGCATACTCGTACCATGGATATGCCATTACCGACCTTTACAAAATCGATCCCCGTTTCGGCACTAACGACAGCTACCGCCAGATGGTGGATGCCGCCCACAAAAAAGGGATGAAAGTGGTGATGGATATTGTATTCAACCACTTCGGCACCAACTCGTACTGGATGAAAGACCTGCCGCAAAAAGACTGGATTCATGAATGGCCCGAATTCACCCGCTCCAATTTCCGAGGCGGTGTAATCTCCGATCCCTACCGTTCAAAAGCCGATGAAAAGAAAATGTCGGACGGCTGGTTCGATACCTCCATGGCCGATTTTAACCAGAAAAATCCTTTCGTTGCCAAATACCTGATCCAGAACAGCATCTGGTGGATTGAATTTGCCGGGCTTGATGGCTTGCGCCAGGATACTTATCCATACTCCGACAAAGACTTTATGGCTCAATGGATGAAAACTTTACGGGAAGAATATCCAAACTTAAATACCGTGGGCGAAGCCTGGATTAATTATCCTCCGCAAGTCTCGTACTGGATGGATAATAAATCCAACAAGGATGGTTACCGCTCCTACCTGTCGCATGTTTTCGACTTCCCGCTTATGGGCGCCATTCAGAAAGCATTTACCGAAAACGAAGGCTGGGACACCGGCCTGGCCCGCCTGTACGAGCTGCTCTCACAGGATTTCCTTTACAGCGACCCTTCAAAACTGATTACCTTCGCCGATAACCACGATATCGAACGCATGTACCCGGTACTCAAAAGTGTTGAAAACGTAAAAATGGCGCTTGCTTTCCTGGCTACCACCCGTGGAATGCCTATGATTTATTACGGAACCGAAGCTCTGAGCGACCGTGGCACTTTACAGGGCGACCCGGGCAAACGCAAAGATTTCCCCGGCGGCTGGCAGGGCGACGAAGTAAATATGTTTACCCGCGAAAACCTGAGCAACGATCAGAAAGACGTACTGGATTATATGACAGCCTTGTTCAACTGGCGAAAAAACAACAAAACCATACAGGAAGGCAAACTCACCCATTATATCCCCGAAGACGGTATTTATGTGTATTTCCGCACCCTCGAAAAAGAAAAACAATCGGTGATGGTGATTATGAATAACAACGACAAATACGAAAAAACGCTTGTCACCACACGCTTCGAGGAAAACCTGAAAGGATTTAAACGTGGTAAAGACGTGCTCAGCGGCAACCAGGTTACCGACCTCAGCAAAATTGAAGTACCTGCAAAAAGTGTGAAGATTATTGAGCTGATGAAGTAGTTGGATTGCGGATGTCGGATTGTGGATTGCGGATTGTCAAGTTGTGAACCGTAAATAAAAGGTTCGAAGTCCGGAGACCGGAGACCGAAGTCACCAGATTCGTAAATCGTACCTCGTAAATCGTACCTTGTAAATCATAAATCCCCCTTTTATGAAAATAATCCGCATTGCGGCCATTTTATTTTTCATCCAGTTTTCGGCCACTGCATTCGCACAGATCTGCTGGCTGAAGCCCGAAAATCCCAAAGTTACCGATTCGGTTACGCTCTATTTTAATGCCGCCGAAGGGAACAAAGCTTTAATGGACCAGGCGGGTGATGTGTATATCCACACCGGCGTAATCACCAGCAAAAGCATCGACAGCCACGACTGGAAATATGTAATCGGCAACTGGGGAAAGGATGACCCAACGCTGAAGATGAAACGCGAGGGTAAAAACCTGTATTCGTTTCGTTTCGTGATTAACTCTTTTTACATGCTGAGGCCCGAAGATGTGGTAAACCAGCTGGTATATGTTTTCCGCAATATGGATGGCTCGCTGGTGGGCAAAACCAAAGATAACGAAGACATCACCGTTGCCGTAAACGGCTACAAACCTCCGGTAAAAGCAATAGCGGGAAGTAACCGCGAAATACACAAACTCCTGAAAGTTGAACAGCTGCCCGCTTCATGGAAAATTATACTTGATAAAGGAACTATCTCACTCAGGCCCTTTTCGGGAAATATGATCGAAGCAACCTATTTCCCCAAAGGAACATCAAAAGCTGATCCCTCGCATTCGGTAATTATGAAACCGGGCAAAGTGACCCTAAGCATGACGAAAACCACCCACGGGTATGTGCTTCGCAACGGCCAGATGACCATTACGGCTAACGCAGATCCATTCTACCTCACTTATATTTACAAAGGCGACACCCTATTAAGCGAGGAAAGCGGCTTTTACAGCAAACCCGGGAATACCGGGGTAAGGCTGGCACTGAAAAAAGGCGAAAAAGTATACGGAACCGGCGAACGCGCCCTAGCCATGGACAGGCGTGGTAAAAAACTTCCGCTGTACAACAGGCCATCGTATGGGTACGAAACGGGTGCTACACAGCTCAATTATTCCGTTCCCATGACCATTTCATCTCGCAAATACGCCATTTTGTTCGACAATCCCCAAAAAGGATTTGTCGATATCGGCAATTCCGATCCTTCGGTTACCGAATGGAATGCTATAGGCGGAACCGCCCGCTATTACGTGGTTGCAGGAAGTACGTATCCTGAAATTATGAAATCATATACCCAGCTCACCGGCAGGCAACCCCTGCCTCCGCGCTGGGCACTGGGAAACCTGCAGAGCCGCATGGCATACCGCAACCAGAAGGAAACAGACAGCATTGTTACGCTGATGCTTAAAAAAGATTTCCCGGTTGATGCCGTTATCCTCGATTTTTATTGGTTTGGAGACAGTATTCAGGGACACCTTGGTAAACTCGACTGGTACAAAAAGGCATGGCCCGATCCGGCAGGCATGGTGGCAAAATTCAGGAAACAAGGCATTAAAACCATACTGATTACCGAACCTTATGTGATCGATACGGTGGCAAATCATAAAGATGCTGCCGCCAAAGGCGTATTTGTTACCGACAGTCTGGGCCGGACATACATCGACAAACAGTTTTATTTTGGCGCAGGCAGCCTGATCGATATTTTTAAACCCGAAGCCCGCGAATGGTTCTGGCAGAAATATAAAAAACAAATCGATATGGGCATTGCCGGATGGTGGGGCGATTTGGGTGAGCCCGAAAGCCATCCTTCGGATATATACCATGTGAACGGCAAAGCCGACCAGGTACATAATATTTTCGGTCATTACTGGGATAAAATGCTGTTCGAAAAATATGCCGAAAACTACCCCGGCACAAGGCTTTTCCACTTGCAGCGTTCCGGTTTTGCCGGTTCGCAGCGCTACGCGGCATATCCCTGGACCGGCGATGTATCGCGCAGTTGGGGCGGATTTCAGGCACAACTTCCCTTGTTGCTAACCATGGGAATGAACGGCCTGGGTTATATTCATTCCGATGCCGGAGGCTTTGCGCAAGGCGTGAAGGACGATGAACTGTACACACGCTGGCTTCAGTTTGCTGTTTTTACACCCATCCTCAGGCCACATGGATCCGTAATTCCGAGCGAACCGGTGTACTTCAGCGAAAAAACACAGGAAATTGTGCGCAACTACATGAAACTACGTTATGCCATGCTCCCCTATAATTACACCCTGGCGTACCAGAATGCAACTACCGGATCGCCATTGATGCGTCCGCTCTTTTACCAGTTTGCAACCGACACAGCAGCCTGCCGCGTGGAAGATGAATATATGTGGGGCGAAAACCTGCTGGTTGCTCCTGTTACAAAAAAAGGACTCAGCAGTCGCAGCATTTATCTGCCCGAAGGCAAATGGTACGATTTCCATACAGGCAATGAATACAACGGTGAAATCCGGATGGACTTCCCGGTTACCATTGATGATATGCCGGTATTTGCCAAAGCCGGCAGCTTTATCCCTATGACCAAACCAGTGACCTCCACCGACAATTATAACGGAGCAAACTATGTGGTGCGGTATTACCCGGAAGGAAAATCCACTTTTGTACAGTATGAGGACAACGGGCTGAACAGCAAATCGCTGAAAGAAGGAAAATTTGAACTGATCACGTACAAAGGCTCGAAAAACAATGCAAAAACAACTGTTTCTGTTTCCAGTACCGGCAAATGGGAAAACATGCCCGCCAAAAGAAGCATGCGCTTCGAGATCCGGATGAATACCCTGCCGACTGCCGTAAAAATAAATGGTAAAAGCATAAAAATCACTGCTGAAACAGGCAATACCAATGATGCTAAAACTACCTGTAACTTTGACAATAAATGGCTGAATATTAACTTTTCGTGGGACGGAAAACCCGTGAATATCGAAATCACCAACCAGTAAAAAACGATAAACCCCATCAATCTCATCAATCCCATCAAACCTATGAAAATCTTAACCAAATCCATTATCATGCTTTGCTGCATTTCATTCCTTTTTACAGGATGCAAGACTAAACCTGCCGGGCCCGAGGTAAAGGCCAATTATCCTGAGTGGGCCAAAAACGCCGTAATTTACGAGGTAAATGTCAGGCAGTACACCCCCGAAGGCACTTTTAAAGCTTTTGAAGCCAATCTGCCGCGGCTCAAAGAATTAGGAGTTGACATCCTATGGTTTATGCCTATTAATCCCATAGGTGTGGTCGATCGCAAATTTCCGGAAGGAGCAAAAACCAGCCTGGGAAGCTATTATTCGGTAAAAGACTACAAAGCCGTGAATCCTGAATTCGGGACCGAAGCCGATTTTAAAGCACTGGTTGCAAAAGCACACGATCTTGGATTTAAAGTAATTTTGGACTGGGTAGCCAACCATTCGGCACGTGATAACAAATGGGTTACCGAGCATCCTGAATGGTATGTTAAAGACAGCACCGGTAAAATGATGACACCCTTCGACTGGACTGATTGTGCCAAACTAAACTATGCCGATACCAATATGCGAGCCGCCATGATTGACGCAATGAAATATTGGGTAATCAATTGCGATATTGATGGTTTCCGTTGCGATGTGGCAGGTGAAGTTCCGGTTGATTTCTGGGAAAATGCCAGGGTGCAGATTGAGAAAGTGAAGCCCATGTTTATGTTAGCCGAAAACGAAGATCATCCTGAACTCTGCAACAAAGCCTTCGATATGAATTATGGCTGGGGAATGCACCATGTAATGCACCAGGTTGCACAGGGCAAGGACTCCGTAAACAAAATTGCCCGTCAGGTAATGAAAGTGGATTCCATTTTGCCAAAATATGCTTTCCAGATGAATTTTATCACCAACCACGACGAAAACTCGTGGAACGGAACAGCACAGGAAAAATTTGGCGCCGGCGAAAATGCATTTGCCGTTTTAACTTACACACTTCCGGGCATGCCGTTAATTTACAGCGGACAGGAAGCCGGGCTTAATCACCGCCTGAAATTCTTTACCAAGGACACTATTGATTGGAAGGTAGCCGATTTTTCACCATTCTATAAAAAACTGAATGCTTTTAAACACAAAAACGAAGCCCTGTGGAATGCCCCGTACGGCGGCACCTTTGCCCAGGTAAAGAACACCGAACCTGCTAAAGTTATGAGCTTTATTCGCGAAAAAGGCGATGCCAAAGTGCTGGTAGTGCTCAACCTTTCGGCTGCGCCGGTATCAGTTGCTGTAAAAGGCGATATAGTTAACGGAACCTACACCGATGTATTTACCGGCAACGAAACCAAAATCCAGAAAAAAGAACCTTTTAACCTCGAAGCCTGGGGATATAAAGTGCTGGAAGCGAAATAAGAAGACAGATATCAATTGTGAGCCCCCTCCAGGTCGAAAACTTCGGAGGGGGTTTTTTTTGAATGGACGGTTTGTATATAAGCATGCATTTTAATTGCTTAATTCCGAGGCTGAGCTTATGCAATTTCAAAATTAAGATCATGCATTTTCAAAGTTTACCGATGAATAGCACTACTCATATATTTATAATACAGCTGTTTATCAGTCTATGATGTTTCTGGTATTATACCATTCATCAGGTAATATCAGAAGACCTGCTTAATTCATTAATGGAGAACCAGCAGTGCAAACCAGCATGTTGTTTCGTGGTATAACCTTGATTAATGAATAATTTTTTAATTTACCCGACCAATTCCGGCGCTATTAAGTTTGTTATTCAGTGTACTTCAAATTTTAGTCATCATTCTCGATTCGCATCCTGATTTCATTTCAAGAAAACAGCAGCCTGATTGTGCCTGATTAACTTCATAAACCCCATGATATCAACCATTTTTTGTATTATTATTTATACTATCTTTGCAGCCTTAAAAAATCAGCTTAAAATTACCTCCTCATGGGAACTAAATACACTGAATACAAACAACTTAACCTAACGCGCATCGGAAACGAAGTTCTCGATTTCTGGAATAATGAACGTATTTTCGAAAAAAGCCTCGAAAACCGCAGCGAACATACTCCCTATATTTTTTATGAAGGACCTCCTTCGGCCAACGGCATGCCTGGTATTCACCATGTTATGGCCCGCGCCATCAAAGATATTTTTTGCCGTTATAAAACCCTGAAAGGTTATTTTGTTGAACGTAAAGCCGGTTGGGATACCCATGGCCTACCCATTGAAATTGCCGTCGAAAAAACCCTCGGAATCACCAAGGAAGATATTGGCAAAAAAATAAGTGTCGACGATTACAACAAAGCTTGCCGCAGCGAAGTAATGAAATACAAGGACCGCTGGGACGAGCTCACGCTGAAAATCGGCTATTGGGTCGACCTCGAGCATCCGTACATCACTTTCGAAAATACCTATATCGAAACCTGCTGGCACCTGTTGTCGGAACTTTACAAAAAAGGCCTGCTGTATAAAGGCTACATGATACAGCCCTATTCGCCGGCCGCAGGTACCGGCCTCAGCACCCACGAACTGAACCAGCCCGGTAGCTACCGCAATGTGAAGGACAATACGGTAGTAGCCCAGTTTAAGGTTCGGAAAGATACGGGGCATGCGCTTATACCCACGCTTTTTGGTAACGATAAAACCGAAGTATTTATCCTGGCCTGGACCACCACTCCATGGACACTTCCATCGAACACGGCCCTGGCTGTTGGTAAAAGCATCGACTATGTGCTGGTAAATACGTTTAATCCTTATACCTACGAGCCGATTAAAGTGGTGGTAGGGAAACCGCTGCTGCACAAATATTTCCCCGAGAAAAATGCCGAAATGCCGATGGATGAATATGTTCCGGGGCAGAAGGTAATCCCGTACGAAATCCTTACCGAATTTACTGGCGAAAAGCTTGCAGGCCTGCGCTACGAGCAGCTGCTGCCATATGCACAGCCCGAAACCGGCGACGCATTTATGGTAATTACCGGCGATTTTGTTACCACCGAAGACGGAACAGGTATAGTTCATATCGCACCCAGCTTTGGTGCCGACGACTTTAAAGTTGCCAAACAAAACGGCATTGGAGCGCTTACCCTGGTTGACAAAACCGGGCGCTTTACAGCCGAAATGGGCGAGTTTGCAGGCCGTTTCGTAAAATCGGAATATGCTGCCGACGACGACCCAATGAAAGGCGAAAATGTGGATATCGACATTATCGTAAAACTGAAAAAAGAAAACAGGGCTTTCAAAACCGAGAAATATGAGCACTCGTACCCGCATTGCTGGCGTACCGATAAGCCTATACTTTACTACCCGCTCGACTCTTGGTTTATCCGCACTACCGCGCTGAAAGACCGCATGATTGAGCTCAACAAAACCATCAACTGGAAACCCGAGTCCACCGGCACCGGGCGTTTCGGCAACTGGCTCGAAAACCTGGTCGACTGGAACCTTTCGCGTTCGCGCTACTGGGGAACCCCGCTCCCGATTTGGGTGAGCGAAGACCGCAGCGAGGAAATATGCATAGGCTCCATCGCACAGCTGAAGGAAGAGATCGAAAAATCAATCAAAGCCGGGTTTATGACAACAAACCCGTTTGCAGGCTTCGAACCAGGCAATAACTCCGACGCAAACTATAATTCTTTCGACCTGCATCGTCCTTATGTGGATGATATCTTCCTGGTATCGCCCACAGGCAAAAAGATGATACGCGAAACCGACCTGATCGATGTGTGGTTCGATTCGGGCGCTGTGCCATATGCCCAGTTCCATTACCCGTTCGAGAAAAACGAAGGCCACCCCGAATATTTCCCGGCCGACCTTATTGCCGAAGGCGTGGATCAGACCCGCGGCTGGTTTTATACCCTACATGCTATTGCAACCCTGGCTTTCGATTCGGTAGCTTTTAAAAATGTAATTTCCAACGGGCTGGTATTGGATAAGGCCGGCAACAAAATGTCGAAAAAACTCGGCAATTCCATCGATCCGTTCGAAACCCTTGCCAAATATGGACCCGATGCTACCCGCTGGTACATGATCACCAATTCGCAGCCCTGGGATAACCTCAAATTCGACCTCGACGGCATTGCTGAAGTTCAGCGTAAGTTCTTCGGGACCCTTTACAACACATACAATTTCTTCGCCCTGTATGCCAATATTGACGGTTTCAGGTTTGCCGAAGCCGAAATACCTTTTGCCGAAAGGCCCGAAATCGACCGCTGGATACAGTCGGAACTGAACAGCCTGATTAAAAATGTGGACGAAGCTTATGCTGATTACGAACCCACGCGGGCAGGCCGCCTGATCACCGATTTTGTAAACGAACACCTCAGCAACTGGTATGTGCGCCTGTCGCGCCGCCGTTTCTGGAAAGGCGAATACACCAACGATAAAATTTCGGCATATCAGACCCTTTACCTCTGTCTCGAAGTAATTGCGAAACTGGGTTCACCGATTGCGCCTTTCTTTATGGACAGGCTCTTTATCGATCTCAACGAAGTATCGGGCCGCGATAACAGCCAGTCGGTACACCTCACCGATTTCCCGGTTGCCGACGAAAGCAAAATAGACAAACAACTGGAGGAACGCATGCAGCTGGCGCAGCAGGTTTCGAGCATGGTGCTGAGCCTGCGCAAAAAAACCAACCTGCGTGTTCGTCAGCCCTTACAGAAAATTCTTATCCCCGTTGCCGGCGAGCATATCAGGGAACAACTTGATAAGGTAAGCGGACTCATCCTGAGCGAGGTAAATGTAAAGGAACTTGAATACCTCAACGAGTCGGCGGGATTCCTGGTGAAGAAGATAAAACCAAACTTCAAAACCCTGGGACCACGCTATGGCAAATTGATGAAAGAAATTGCCGCGGCAGTGGGTGCGTTTAGCCAGGCCGATATCACACGTATTGAAAGCGAAGGTGAGTATAAGCTAGTGATTGGCAGCGAAACGGTAGAAATGCTGCTTTCGGATGTTGAAATTATCACCGAAGACATTCCGGGCTGGGTAGTAGCCAACCAGGGAACACTTACCGTGGCCCTCGATATTACTGTAACAGAGGTGCTTTGGCAGGAAGGAATTGCACGCGAACTGGTAAACCGCATACAAAACATACGCAAGGACCGTGGTTTCGAGGTTACTGACAAAATAACGCTTGAGATGCAAAAAAATGAGCAGGTAGAAGCAGCTATCGTTCACTTTAATACCTATATTTGCTCAGAAACGCTTGCCGAATCTTTCAAAGTTTCGGACAAGATTACAGGGGAGGCCGAAACACTTGAACTTACCGATGAAATAAGTGTTTCGATAAAGGTTGGCAAAGTTTAATCATGCATGAATGTGAATCTTTTAAAACCAGAAACAGATGAAAGCGGAAGACGAAAAAGATGAAAAAGGAAGAACCCATTACTCTGATGAGGAGTTGGCAGAGTTCCGCGAGCTCATACTCGAAAAACTTGTAAAAGCACGCCACGATCTCGAACTGCTTACTGAAGCCTACACCAACAGCAACGACAACGACACCATGGACACTTCCCCTACTTTTAAAGTACTTGAAGAAGGATACCAGGTGCTTTCGAAAGAAGAAAATGCACGATTGGCAGGCAGGCAGGAAAAATTTATACAAAACCTCGAGAACGCCCTGGTTCGCATTGAGAACAAAACCTATGGCATCTGCCGCGAAACAGGTAAGCTGATTTCGAAGGAAAGGCTACGCAGTGTGCCACATGCAACGCTGAGCATGGAAGCCAAAATGAAACAGAAATAACCCGGAGAGAGAAGTTGTGCTTAAGAAATCGCTTTTAGTAGTATTTATTGTCCTGTTAATTGACCAGGCTTTAAAAATATGGATTAAAACCAATATGACCCTAGGCCAGGAATTTCATGTGGCTGGCAACTGGTTTATTATTCATTTCACCGAAAACAACGGCATGGCCTTTGGCATGCAGTTTGCCGGCGGGTACGGCAAACTCGCGCTTAGCCTGTTCCGCATATTTGCTGTAGGGTTCCTGGGCTGGTATATTGTGCACCTTTCCAGGAAAAAAACCTCTTTCGGGGTGATACTCTGCTTTTCGCTGATACTTGCAGGAGCTGTGGGGAATATTATCGACAGTGCGCTGTATGGCCTGCTGTTCAGCGAAAGCACCTACTTCGATGTAGCTCGTTTCCTGCCGGCCGAAGGCGGTTACAGTTCTTTTTTGCATGGCAAGGTGGTAGATATGTTTTATTTCCCTATCATTGTAGGAAATTATCCATCGTGGGTGCCATTCTGGGGAGGACAGGATTTTGAATTTTTTCGCCCCGTTTTCAATGTTGCCGATTCGGCTATTACAACCGGGGTTTTGAGCTTGCTCATTTTCCAGCGCCAGTTCTTTCATTCGCAGGATGAAAAAACAGGCGAAAACAGCAGTCAGGAAAATAACAATCCACCTGCTGAACCTGCCGACAACAAAACTGCTGCCGACGAATAAAAAACTACCGGATATACAATTACTAACCGGTTGAACATTCGAAATAGATTTTTTACATTTGCTTCCTAAATCAATTTTATATGACTTCAAAAATAACCGGCAAAATCTCGCAGATCATCGGACCGGTAATTGACGTATCATTCGACGAAAATTCGCCGCTTCCCAATATTTATGATGCCCTTGAAGTAAAAAATGAGCAGGGTAATGTAATCGTGCTGGAGTGTCAGCAGGATATTGGTGAAAACACCATACGTACCGTGGCAATGGACTCAACGGATGGTTTAAGCCGTGGTATGGAAGTAGTTTCAACCGGCATGACCATTTCGATGCCCGTTGGCGACATTATAAAAGGCCGCCTTTTCAATGTTATCGGGCAGGCTATCGACGGCATGCCAACCGTATCGCGAGAGCGCACTGCCTCCATTCACCGCGATCCGCCAAAATTCGAAAACCTATCCACTTCAAAAGAAGTTCTTTATACCGGCATTAAAGTTATCGACCTCATAGAACCATATGCCAAAGGCGGTAAAATTGGACTCTTTGGAGGTGCCGGTGTAGGAAAAACCGTTATTATCCAGGAACTGATCAACAATATTGCCAAGCAATACAACGGGTTTTCGGTGTTTGCCGGCGTAGGCGAGCGTACCCGCGAAGGAAACGACCTGCTACGCGAAATGATTGAAGCCGGCCTGGTAAATTATGGAGAGGAATTTAAAAAGAGTATGGAAGAAGGCGGATGGGATCTGTCGAAAGTGGATCCCAAGGAGATGGAAAAATCGCTGCTCACCATGGTATTCGGGCAAATGAACGAACCGCCCGGAGCACGTGCCCGTGTTGCCCTTTCGGGACTTACCGTTGCCGAATATTTCCGCGATGGTGATGAGCAGGGAAGTGGTAACGATATTTTGTTCTTTGTTGATAATATTTTCCGTTTCACACAGGCAGGTTCCGAAGTATCAGCGCTGCTCGGGCGTATGCCTTCGGCCGTAGGTTACCAGCCAACCCTGGCTACCGAAATGGGTATGATGCAGGAACGCATTACTTCAACCAAGCGCGGATCCATCACTTCGGTGCAGGCTGTGTATGTACCTGCCGACGACCTTACCGACCCGGCTCCGGCTACTACCTTTGCCCACCTCGATGCTACCACAGTATTGAACCGTAAAATTTCGGAACAAGGTATTTACCCGGCTGTTGACCCGCTCGACTCAACCTCGCGTATATTAAGCCCCGATATTGTTGGCGAAGAACATTACAACACGGCACAACGCGTTAAAGAAATTCTCCAGCGGTATAAGGAACTTCAGGATATTATTGCCATCCTGGGTATGGACGAGTTGTCGGATGACGATAAAATGGTGGTTCACCGCGCACGCCGTGTAGCCCGTTTCCTTTCACAGCCTTTCTATGTTGCCACGCAGTTTACCGGTATACCGGGTGCGTTTGTAGGCATCGAAGACACCATCAAAGGATTTAAAATGATACTCGACGGGGAAGTGGACGAATATCCTGAATCTGCTTTCAACCTGGTGGGAACCATTGAAGAAGCCATTGAAAAAGGCAAGAAAATGCTGGCTGAGAAATAGTGTTGCATCAAACCTTTTTTGACTGAAAGTCTACAGCCTAAAAGCCTGAACAAATGAAAATAGAAATAGTAACACCCGACAGCACCATTTACGAAGGTGAGGTTTCGTTAGCCCAGTTCCCGGGATTGGATGGCTCATTCGAAGTAATGAATAACCATGCACCCATGATTGCCGCACTTAAAAAAGGCAAAATCAAGGTAATTGAAGCTAAAAAGAATACCCTTTTCTTTGATGTAAACGGAGGCGTTGTTGAAATTCTTAAAAACAAAATACAGGTGCTGGCGGAGTAATACCGGCTATGCATGAAAAAAAAGGAGGGCGCTTTACCCTCCTTTTTTATTTTATCCAAAATACCGGTGTTTCTGCTGAACCTAGTAAATTTTCGAAATAGCATCAATAAATGCTTCAACCGAAGCCGTAACAATATCGGTATTGGCTGAGAACCCATAATAAAGATTGCCTTTATTTTCGAGTTGCACATGTACTTTTCCGATATCGTCGGATCCACGGGTAATGGCCTGTATCAGGAACTCCTCGAGAGTAACCGTTTTGTGGATAATTTGCTTCACGGCATTAAAAGCAGCATCAACCGGGCCGTTGCCATCTGCAGTAGCGGTAAACTCTTCCCCTTCAAACTTTATGGTTACAGTGGCAACAGGATGGGTAGATGAACCGCAGATAACCTGAAGGTGTTTCAATTGAATCCGCCTGTCGTGTTCCGATTGCTCCACGCCCACCAGCACGAAGAGGTCTTCATCTTTGATTTCCTTTTTACGGTCGGCCAGCTCAATAAATCTTTCGTACACTTCGTTCAGTTCTTCAACTGAAAAGTTAAAGCCCAGTACTTCGAGACGATGCTTTAAAGCTGCGCGACCCGAGCGGGCGGTAAGCACGATGCTCGATTCGCGTATACCTACATCCTGCGGATCAATGATTTCGTAATTTTCGCGGTTTTTAAGCACTCCGTCCTGGTGAATTCCCGATGAATGCGCAAATGCGTTCCGGCCCACAATGGCTTTATTAGGCTGCACAGGCATACGCATGAGTGTAGAAACCAAACGACTGCTTTCGTAAATCAGCTGCGAGTTGATGCCGGTAACCAAACCCATTTTTGGCCTGGTTTGAAGGGTCATAACTACTTCTTCGAGCGAGGTATTACCGGCACGTTCGCCTATTCCGTTGATGGTAACTTCAACCTGGCGGGCACCGTTCAGTATGCCTGAAATGGAGTTAGCCGTAGCCATACCCAGGTCGTTGTGACAGTGTGTTGATAGTACAGCCCGGTCCACATTTTTTACATGATCGACCAGGAATTTGATTTTTTCGCCGTATTCATTCGGCAGGCAGTAGCCGGTGGTATCCGGAATATTTACCACGGTGGCGCCTGCAGCAATCACCGCTTCCACCACACGTGCCAGGTATTCATTCTCGGTCCGGCCAGCATCTTCACAATAAAACTCAACATCATCCACAAAGTTACGGGCATACTTAACGGCGGCAATAGCCCGTTCGATGATCTCTTCCTGGTTCGATTTCAACTTATGTGTGATGTGGTAATAAGAGGTTCCGATGCCGGTATGTATCCTTTTGCGGCGGGCATATTTAAGGGCTTCGGCAGCCACTTCAATATCTTTCTCAACAGCGCGGGTGAGGGCACAAATCACAGGTTCGTGAACGGCTTTCGAAATCTCGACCACCGACTTAAAATCAACCGGGCTCGAGATGGGGAACCCTGACTCGATAATAT
>CALCJE010000168.1 GCA_937965665.1 uncultured Bacteroidales bacterium | reverse complement strand
ATATTTCAAAATTCTGTAGTGGTAAATGATACGCTCCAATCGAAAGAATACGGTGGTGGCAGCATTATCTATACTGTTAAGGTTGAAGGAAATATCAGGAATAACGGTGTTATAAGAAATTACTCGGCTGATGATCAGCTTGCGCTTCAGATTACCGGCAACATTGAGAATTATGGTGTGTGGTCATGCTATGCCGTTAACCTCAATGGAACAGCCACCCAGAATCTGATGCAGGACTTTGGCAAGCAATTCGATTGCCGCGTTTCCGATGACGACGCCGGCAGCAAAATACTGGCATTGAGCGATATAACAGTTACAAAGGATTTTAATCTGAATGGTTCAACTCTTGAAATGGAGGGACACAAGCTAACCATGGGCGGTTGGTTGTACCAGGGATTTATTAATAATACCACGCTGCATAATGGTTTCCTGCAAAATATTACCAGCCTCAATAATCTAACCCTCGAAGGGCTGGTAACTGTCGAAACCGGCAATGTGTTTCAAAAATCGGTTGTGGTTAATGACACTCTTCAGTCAAAAGAATATGGCGGTGGAAGCATCAACTACACCTTGAAAATAGACGGGAACATACAGAATAACGGTGTAATCCGAAATATCTCACCCGATGATCAGCTTGTTCTTGAAATTACCGGCGATATAGACAATAACGGCAAATGGCAGCATGGATTTACCAGATTTTCGGGTACCAGGGAACATCATGTTAATTCACTGGCCGGGCTGATTTTCAACGGGGAATTTTCTGATCTCGATTCAATTGGTTCAATCACAGTTAATACTGATGTTGAGTTCTCCAGCCATTTTAACCTGGGTAAGGCAATTATGAATTTGCAAAACAACGCAATTACTTTCCATAAGGATAAATGGATCAGCAACGGGTACCTTAAAAACGCAAGGCTCCGTAACGGAATGTTATCCTACGTTCGTTTCCTGGGGGAAACCCAAATAAACGGTCGTGTGGAGCTCGCCGAGGGTAACGATGCCATAGGGAATTTAACCGTTAACGATACTTTAACTGTAATTGCGTATGGCGGAGGTTCGGCGGCATATACGTTTGTGGTTCACGGCAACGTAGTAAACAAGGGATTCCTCGGACAGATGTATGATGATGGAATCTACATTAAAGTTAACGGAAACATTATTAACGAAGGCATTTGGAATGCCTGGCGGAATTATTTCCTGTTTTATTCAAATATAAATAACTGTTCTTTAACCTGTACAAATACCGGAATTGCCGATCTACAGGTTAACAGTTCAGATATTTCGGGGCCGCAGGCAAATGTTTTCCCTATTATTTCAGGTGGTGGTATGCAAACTATTCCGCAAAACCAATCCTATAGCTTAACCATTCAATTTACTCCAACTGATCAGGATGCTACAGCACATTTAGCACTGTCCTGCGACCAGGTAGGAACCTTGAATAGCATTGACCTGATTGGTTACAGCTACGAAACTGAATTTGTCGGCATTCGGAATAATGTGCCGGTTTCGAATTCTGTTGTTTTTAAACAAAATTATCCTAACCCTTTTAAGGAAAACACTACAATCAGCTGGCAGCTGCTAACAGATGCGCATGTTGTTTTAAAAATTTATGATTTTGCAGGCCGCGAAGTGAAAACCCTGGTGGATTGCGAACAGGCAATGGGGGAACATAAAGTTGATTTTAACGCTGCAAGTCTGCCGGCCGGGGTTTACTTTTACCAGCTTCGTATAAACGGAATAATGGAAACTAAAAAAATGATATGTTTTAAATAACTAAATCCTTTAAAAACTAATGCCATGAAAGCTTTCGGAGTGTATTTGAAAAACCCGGCGATGGCAATTCTGTTTTTCCTGCTTGCCGGGCGATTGGTTTCTTTTGCGCAAACTACCCTTCCCGATAGTGTGATTTTTCAAGGAACGAAAATGGATATCGGCGAAAAATTCCGCACAAGTGGATTTCCCAGCCCCGCGTCTTTCGGGCATTACACCATCAATTCTTATTTTAAAGAACCTGATGGAACCGAGCACCTGGCTTATGTTGACAACTACAAACTTTACTATTTTAAATCGACCGATGATGGTGCTCATTGGGCGAAAGAGCAGGTAATGACATCGAATGAGGGCGATATCCGCAATTGCGCGTTAACCGTTGATACCAATGGCAAAGTTTTTATTGGAATTACCGTGAACAACAATCTTAATTATTCAAATCCTCCGGCAACTGCGTATGGGTCGGAGTGGTACTTTGATCTGTACTGTGTAACTAATAAAACCGGAAACTGGGTCAAAGAGCCTGTGAGCCAGCACTCAGGTAATTCAGGCGCTTTGGTGGAGGGTTTATTTATTGATGCCGGTAACCATGTGCATATGCTGGCTAATTATTACGGATGGGGCAGTTACGGTGGCACGGCATGGGAGTGGATTCGGAATGCAAACACGAATGTATGGGACGCAGCAATTACAATCGCCCAGTTTATGGATACACCGGTTGATAGGTTTATTAATGATTCATACACGGTTGCGCACAACCGGCAAGGTAAAGTTACGCTGGTTATGAGTCGCGAAACCACCACAACCAGCTCCCCGAAACCTCGCTTGTTTTATGTGCATTATGATGGCAGCAAATGGTTAGCTCCTGTAACTATCACCGATTCAATTGCCATAGCCTGGAACAGGTTCGATGCAGTGGTTGACACAGCCGGGCATACTTACATCTACTATTTGAAAAACAGCAAGCTGGGTGTTCCTGAACTAAAAGTGATAAAGGATCTTATGCCAGCACAGCCCGTTTCGATTAATCTGCCTGCGGGAGATACACTCAACTATTTCAGGATACACTGCAATTCCAAGGGGCTATTTACAATGTATCTGTACCTGAATAAAGTAATAAATACAAATACCCAGGTTGCTTTCAGTTATGATCCGGTCCATTGGACGAATACCATTCCCGTACCGGCTGATTTAAAGAAATTTATCGGTGGCGTAATCGTTAAAACCGATACCAGGCGCGGATATTTCACCGATTACTGCAAGCAGGTACTGGCTATTGCGGGTCCGCGTACAACACAGCCTTACGGCCCCGATGAATTATATTATGGAAGTCTCAAACTCCTTGAAACTTCAGTTGGACTTAATGCAGACTTGATTTCATCTAAAATTATTCTCAAACAGAATTATCCCAATCCATTTTACAAAACCTCAATTCTTACCTGGCAATTACCCAGGGATGCGCATGTGGTATTAAAAGTTTACGACCATATAGGGTGCGAAGTCAGAACCCTTGTGAATTGCGATCAGCAAAAGGGAGAGCATTTCATAAAATTTGATGCTGCCGGACTGCCGGCCGGTGTTTACATTTATCAGCTTCAGGCAAACGGAAAGGTTATAACAAAGAAAATGATTTACTTAAATAAATAATTTTAGAAAAGGAAAATCTATGAGAAACCTGAACTTCCGATTAATGGCTTTTGCCATTGTAAACCTCGTTTTTACAAATGCGCTGTACGCCCAGTCCGGATGGTATTTCCAGAATCCCAAATACGAAGGCAATGTGTTAAGATCGGGAAGCTTTGCAGATAAAAACAAAGGACTGGCCGTAGGTGAAAAAGGCACAATATTAAAAACTCCTGATGGCGGTGCAAGTTGGTTTAAAATGGCAAGTCCGGCTTCTAAAGATTTATACAGCGTGTGTTTTCGCGATCCGGATAATGCGGTTGCGGTAGGAAGCAGCGGATTAATTTTGACATCTCACGACGGAGGCGACACATGGGCTGTACAGTCCTCAGGTATTTATCCAAATCTCAATGCAGTTGAGTTTTATAATTCCGGTTTTGGAATGATTGTCGGTGATGGAGGGAAAATACTTCGTACAACGGATGGCGGACTTACCTGGACACCTCAGGCCAGCGGATCGTTCAGTCGTCTGAACGCCATTGATATTATTGATGAAAATACTGTAGCTGTCGTTGGCAGCAACGGAACCATACTCCGGAGCACTGATGGCGGGCAAAGCTGGAATCCACAAACCAGCCCTGTAAACCAGCAATTATACAGTGTTGCGTTCAACGGTTCCAATACAGGAGTTATAACCGGCTTTAACGGAACTATGCTCTATACATCCGACGGTGGAAATACCTGGTATGTTTCGCCCCAGAAAACATATAGCGAAATAAACAGTGTGCAGTTTTTTAGTCCGGATAAATGTGTTGCGGTATGTAGTGGCTATGAGATCTTTCTTTCAACCGACAGCGGGAAAACCTGGGATGCAGTGCAAAATTATTATTATCCTGATGGGGGTTATGATGTATGCATTTTAAGTGATAGTACGGCAGTTTCGGTTGGATATGGAATCGTGAAAACTTCCGATCAGGGGAATACCTGGCAAGCCCAGTCGGGAGGGATAAATGTGAGTTTTTATGGAGTTTCTTTTACTGATGTTAACCATGGTACTGCCGTGGGCGCTCAGGGAGCAATTTTCGGAACTACTGATGGTGGCAGCAGCTGGATTCAACAGGCGATAGGAGGTCCATGGTTATTATCTGTTGGTTTTGCTGATCAGAATAATGGTTTTGCTACTGGTTATGAAGCTGCCATTTTACATACTACAGATGGCGGGAAAAACTGGGCAAAACAATATGAGAACGGACTTTATTTATGGTTTGCTGATATAGCAGTTACTGATCCTGAACATGCCACAGCGGTTGGACAGGGTGGGAGAATCCTCCACACTTCTGACGGAGGCGTTAATTGGGATCTAAAGGCTGAAAACCCCGGGTACAATCTGTATGGAGTTGATTTTGTTGATGCTGAAAATGGCTTTGCCGTTGGAGATCACGGAACTATTCTTCATACCACAGATGGCGGGAATAACTGGCTGCCTATGGAAAGCGGTGTCCCTGAAGCGAATCTGTTTTCTGTTTCATTTCTGAACCTGAACGATGGTTTGATAGTTGGAGATAATATAGATAGCCAGGTGATTCTTAAAACTACCAATGGGGGGCAAAACTGGACAAAAATACCAAACACCATTGAGGAAAGCTTGTACGATGTATGTTTTGCCGGACCGCAGGTTGCATATGTTGCCGGTAACTATGGAGTCATTTATAAATCAGGCGATGGCGGGCTAAACTGGGTTCAGCAGGTTAATGGCAAATCCAATGGTTTTCATTCGGTTTCATTCGTTAATGAATTAATTGGCACAGTGGTGGGCGAAAACGGAACCATACTGCATACCACCGATGGAGGGACCTCATATGTGGGTATTGAAACAAAACAGGCAACATCAGATGTGAATGTCCTTTCTCAAAACTATCCTAACCCATTCGCCGAATCCACCACCATCAGTTGGCAACTGCCCGCAGATACACATGTTACTTTAAAAGTTTTCGATTTCACAGGCCGTGAGCTGAAAACGCTGGTGGATTGCGAACAGGCGAAGGGAGCGCATAAAGCAAAATTTGACGCCATAGCGCTGCCCGCCGGGGTTTATTTTTACCAGCTTCGGGCGAATGGAAGGGTTGAAACAAAGACAATGATCGTTTTGAGGTAATTTATTCCTCCCGTTACCTAACGGGAAAAAGACTAAAATCATGAAAACCCTTATCAGTATTTCGTTCATCATTATATTCGCTAATGCAATATTTGCCCAGTATGGCTGGCATTGGCAAAATCCCTATCTTCAGGGAAATGATCTGAATTCCATTGTTATGAACGGAGTCGTTGGATGGGCAGTAGGCGACATGGGAACGGTAATGCGGACTAAAAATTCAGGCCACGATTGGCAATTGGTCGATTTAAGAACCTCCGAAAACCTGAATTGCATCTATATGAACGAAATCACTAACGACGGATGGATTGTAGGCGATAATGGAATAATTTTCTATACCTCTGATGCGGGAGAAACCTGGTCAAAACAATACAGCGGTACCCGTAATTCACTTTACTCCATAACAGCCACAGGTGGCGACTGTCCCTGGATTTGTGGCAACGATATAATCCTGAGAGGCATGGATGATGGTGAATCCTGGGTTAAGATCAACTCTCCCTTTCATACCTATTTCTGGGAAGTAGACCAGAAAGATTGCGACGAAATCTGGATCTCGGGCAACCAGAACCTGGTAATGAGCACCAAAGATCATGGAGTCACCTGGCAGAAGCATGATGTTCCTACTACTTATAACCTGATGGGCATTGATGTGGTTGCCAATGGCGACTACCGCGCCTGTGGTAACCAGTCAGTTATAATTCGTTCGTCTGATGCAGGTGAGAACTGGATAAAGGAATACCAGGCCCCGTTCATTAATATGTATGCTGTTGAAACCCGGGGAATTGGAGGCCCGGCCTATGCTGTCGGCGACAAAGGCGTCATCCTTGAAACATTGGATGGAGGAACCATATGGAATACGAAACAATCAGGTACCATCTACCAGCTCAACGATGTGTGCTTCCAGGCCATTTATCATGCTGTTTATGCTACCGGGTGGTATGGACAGGTAGTGAAAAAGGAAGAATCGGATAATGCACAATTCGAAGTCCTGAATAAGAAACCCAATCACTGGATGATGGACGTTGATTTTATAAATGCTGATACCGGTTGGGTTGTAGGAGGAGAAAGCCTGGATAACGCCGGGACCAAAGAAGGTGTTATCCTGCGAACCGTTGATGGAGGAAAAACCTGGGAAACCCAGCTGACCAAACCTTATTTCTTTAACAGTGTCGATTTTATTAACAAAAACGTAGGCTGGGCCGTGGGCAGCAAAGGAGTCAGCAATGGAGAAGGAGTAATCCTGCATACCAACAACGGGGGACAAACCTGGACTTCTCAAGCCAACCCGATTATCGAGTCAATCGACAAGGTGTTTTTCCTGGATGAAAACAACGGTTGGGTTGTCAGTAATGATTGGTGGGGACAGATAGCGCATACTACCAATGGAGGCCATGACTGGATATTGCAGAAAAATCCGACGAAGAACCCGATTGTCGATGTGTTTTTTATCACGCCACAAAAAGGCTGGGCCGTTGGTATGGATTCAACCATATTGCGAACTGTAAATGGAGGGTTAACCTGGCAGCGTACAGAGCTCACCGTGAGTAATAACTGGTATTTCAGGTCAGTATTTTTTATTGATGAAATGCATGGATGGGCCGTTGGTGTCTATGGAGTGATCATGCTTACCGATGATGGCGGCGTAACCTGGAAGGAAGTTGTAAACGGGCATGGCGAAACCCTGCAATCGGTCTTCTTTTTTGATGCAATAAATGGTTGGGCTGTTGGTGATGCAGGTACAGTTCTTCGATCTATAGATGGTGGTTATACCTGGTTTAACCAATACAGTGGTATCCGCAGGAATTTCCTTTGTTCCGTTCAATTTACAGATCTGAACAATGGCTGGATTTCCGGTGAGGGCGGGACTATAAAACATACGCTGAATGGTGGATTCTGGAATGAACCGGGTGCTTTCATCCGAAACAGGTTGCATCTTCCAATCCGTGACCTGTCCGAAACAAGGGATACACTCATTTTTGAAGGTTCGGGCCTGAAAGCAAAAAAAAGTAGTTACCAATTGGTGGGACTTGAAGTAATGATTGATTCAGTAATGCATACCAAAGCAAACGATCTGGATATTTCATTATCGCATAACGGTATCACCGAAAAGCTGGTTTCCGGTGTTAACAATCCCGGGCCTGATTTTTTGTGGACAAGGCTTTCGGATGGTGCCCGGAGCACAATTACGGATGGAAAGGCTCCTTTCTCGGGCAATTACAAACCTTACCATCCTTTAACCGCTTTTAATGGGCTTGATCCTGAAGGACCATGGATTATAACGATTTACGACAGTAAAATCGGGAATACCGGAACGCTGAATGCCTGGGGAATTAAGCCGCTTTATGAAAAATTAAGCACAGTGGGTACAACTGAACCGATCAGTTTAAAACCTGGAGTTAATCTGTTTCAAAACGTACCAAATCCTTTTGAACTGACTACCCGGATTAGTTGGGAAAGCAACATTGATGGCTTCGCAACTTTAAAACTTTACAATATTGGCGGACAGGAAATTGCAACCTTAATGAACAAATTTATGCCCAAAGGCGAATACTTCATTCAATTTGACGGTTCTCAGCTGGGTGCAGGAGTCTATTATTACCAGTTGAAAATCGGATTGTACACGCTTACGAAAAAATGTATTGTCTTGTAAATATATCTATTCGCGGTTATTCGTATACTTCGTAATAATCGAATTCCTCAATCCGGTATACATCTCAGTAACCTTATTCATTAACCCGTTGGAGTAGGATGTCAGATATTCCTGCGCCTGAAGTGGACTCTTTTTGTATAGAGTTTGAGCTTCCGTTTCAACCTGGTTTTGCTTTGCAAATATTTCATTTTCAAAAGGATTCCTAACT
Source organism: uncultured Bacteroidales bacterium (assembly GCA_937965665.1). Taxonomy (GTDB): domain Bacteria; phylum Bacteroidota; class Bacteroidia; order Bacteroidales; family UBA4417; genus UBA4417. Next base: position 8,256 of record CALCJE010000168.1, on the reverse strand, counting down.
GCCTGCACATCTTTGCTGATTTCCTGGAATTTCAGGTTGGCCAGGTTATCCACAAAATCTATGGCCCAGCGTGCTGATTTCTCATCGTATTTATTGGGATCGTAGAGGTTATATGTTTCGGCCACTGACAAGTTTCCTGCATAAATGGGCACATATGGGCTGAAGTACGGATTGTCTAGATACACCCAGTACACACCGCCAATTTCGTTGGGCAGCCAGCCACGTAACTGCATCACCATGCCGTAATGTCCACGATGGCGTGCCACTGGCCGGCGGTAGGTTTGTTTAATCAGTTTGCGCATATCGCTTCCCGGAAACGGGGTTGCCAGCGGACTTTTCACATAATTGCCTTTTCCATCAGGCACAAGCCACTCCGGGTAAGAGGTCATATCATAAATGGTGCCTTCGAAGGTCGACCTCTGAAACGCAATCACATCCTGAACCGAAATCTTTTTTTCGGGTGTAGCCGAAAAGGGGTATAGCGATAGAGGCTCAACTACCTGGTAATAGGGTTGCATTCCTTTAAAAGGATTTGCGGGATCCAGGAAACGGTCGGGCCATTTTTTGAGGTTTGGCGTAAAGGTCTGGTAAAAGAGCCAGAACCGACTGGTGGCATACTCTTCGGGCAGCGGAGTATAGGCTTCCTGCCAGATAAATGGTTTTCCCGATGCCGGGTTGTACCAGCCACGATCAATGGCTTCCTGCATATAATTTGCCGAAACCATAAAGTTTTTTTTATCGGCAATATTAATTTCTTTAATAATGCTCCAGTTGGGAATCATTGCAGCCTGGTCGTCGCCCATGCGTTGCGCCGCCCAAATGGCTCCGGGTTTTTTGCTTTCGGGGGTCCAGCCGGGCCCTACACTGAAAACTTCAAACACCCAGGCTTCTTCTGTGTCGGCTATGACCAGTGTTTCGGAGCCGTCGCCGGTTGAAGGCAGAAAACCGTAACGTGTCATTAATTCGCCGATAAACTGGGTAGCTTCGCGTGCTTTTTTATATCGCTGCAGCGCAAAAATCATGGCTTGTTCAATGGTCATTATCTGCTTGCCTGTTTCCATGGTTACAATCAGTTCATCCCGCTGCGATGTTGTGCTTTCGGCAATCCCAAGCTGGTATTCATTCATGTGCGAGTAAGCCGACTGGAAGTATGCAAAAGTTTTTTCAACCTGTGGAATATACCCTATTATTTTGCCGTCATCATTCAGAGCCCTTTCTGCCTCCTGTATTCCCCAATACACAGGTGCCAATTCGCCAGGTTTAAATGTTTTGGCCGGAACCCTGAAAATTCTTGAATCGGCACCTGCATCTGTGTGCGAAATCAGAACTGATCCATCGGCAGTGGCTTTTTTGCCGGCAACAATTACAGTACAGGCTACAACATCAGTAAATCGTAAAGCTAGGATTACAAAAGCAATAAAAAGACGGTGCATTATTTTCATACGAAAAATGGATTTGAGATGATTGAAATTGTAGTCAAAGATATATAAACAAAGCTATGTTTTGCGAGCCTGGTTATATTCGGGATGTAATTTGTAAAAAAAATATTCACACCTGTAAATGCATCGTCGGGCCTGATGCGATCAATCGGGTAGCTGCAGGGAATTATTTTTCTTTAAACTTAGATAACTTTTAGCTCTTTTAATTCTTCGGGAGTTACGGTTGGAGGCATCTCTCCATTTTCTATTTTTTTGATCACCAGGCGGGCTGCCTTTTTTGCCTGTAACTTGTTCCTGAAACCATCATTGCCAGGCATTCCGGGAATACTCTGCTGATGAATGACCTTTTTGCCTCCCCTGTATATATCGTAGCCCCAAGTGTGATTTGCTGAAGGAATAATCTTGTAATCAATGGATATGGAATTGACATCTGATACATGCTTATCGATGGATTTTATAGTGGAGGTGCTTCCGGATAATTCACAGTTTATCCCGGCAATCAAAAGTATTAAAAGAATATAGAAATACTGCTTCATTAAAATTTCCGTTTTTTCTTGAATTTTAGGTTAAAGGTTTGATGAAAGCAAAAGTTCTCATTGTAAAAATACTGCTCAGTCCGTGCATGTATATTTAAGAAGGCTTATTCCGTACTTCTGCCAGGCTCATAAAATTAAGACTTCTAACAAAGTAGTAAATGCTTCTTAAAGTGCAAAATAGGTTTAATTTATAAGAAGTTTTTTGCTGCTGTGTGAGTGCGCATAATTTATGTCGATAATATAAATCCCATGCTGAACCGAATTCGTGCTGAACTTAATGGTGTTGTTCCCCGCACATTGCTCCTGTTGAATCACCTGGCCCATTAAATTTCTCAGGTCGATTTCAGCATCATAAGGTACATTTGAAGTAATGCAGATTTGACCATTATTTTGCTGTATTGAAAAATCTTCCTCTGTCAATTTACCTGGCTTTTCACTGATTGATAATATTACTGCCGGGGTATATTGCCAGAAATCTTTCGTGTTAATTCCCGGGTAAACATTTGCATCAATTTGACCTGTACCTATATAGCCAGTATTTCCAATGCTGAATGCCGCAGCCAGGTATCTTTTAGTGCCTCCAAAATCAGCCCGGCGTGTCCAGCTATCTGTTTGGGGATCATATTCCCACAAGTCATTGGCTAGTCCACCCGGAATCATACCTGTCCCGATATATCCAAACTCGCCAATTCCCATTCCTACGGCTCCATATCTTGCAGTACCCGGGAAATCAGCTTTCCTGTACCACTACCGGTATTTTCATTTGTACCAGGATCAACGTAAGTCGGGTCGAATTCCCAGAAATCTTTGATATACGACGTGAGGTCATGACCTGTGCCAACATAACCCTTGTTGCCGATTGCAAACCCGGCAGGGAAAGCGATTACTTTTCCCAGAGTCCCACCAATATCTTCCTTCTGTGTCCACTTATCTGCAACCGGGTCGTATTCCCAAAAATCTTTAAATTTGAAATCATATGCAGGCGCCCCTTGTTTGGGTTCGTCGATGCGGCCAGCGCCCAAATAGCCTTTGTTACCAATGCTGAACCCAACGGCTCCGCGCCTTGGTACACCTCCAAAATCGGATTTTTTGTTCCATTGATTAAGTGCCGGATCGTACTGCCAGAAATCCTTACTCCCATGCAGGTTTGCTGTATTATTATCATCTCCACAGCCTACATATCCCTTGTTACCGATACTGAACCCCGATGCAAAAACACGGGCTGTCCCTGAAAAATTAGCCTTCTGGCTCCATGTATCCGTGTTGGGATCATATTCCCAAAAGCTAATAAGCCGCTTTTTCGAATAACCAGTTCCCATATACCCTTTATTGCCAATACTAAAAGCAACAGCTCCATACACAGAGTCTGAAGTAGTGCCATAATCTTTTTTCAGCACCCACGAATCTGGCGCCTGTGCGAAAGAAATAGAACCCGAAAGTGTAATAAATGTGACTATTAAAAAATAGTGCAGCTGTTTACGGATGTCTTTTTTCATATATGATATTTTTGTACTTTATGAATTGTTTTAACCTGTATCGGGGCAAAAAGTTCATTGTTAGCTTCATGCTTCCCGATTATTTTAAAGTGCTGAAAGTGAAATGCCAACAGTGCCGTGAGCCTTTGTTTAATTATCTATTGTAAGTGATCCGTTTTACTCATTCTTCTTTCAGGTATTAAAGATAGAAATTGGGGCTTTCAGTATGTAATAAACAGATAAAAATTAATTCACAACAGAGCCCAGCTTTCAATCAGCTAAAAAGCTAAACCCCACATGTTGAAACGTGAAATTTATAAACTCAAATGCCAGGGTAACCTGGGAGCAATAAATGTACCAAATTGATAAGTAAAACAAAAACAGGTAGATATAAAGACATTTCCTGTCAAAACATTACCAGATTGAACCGGTCCTCCCAAAATGATATCAGAGCAGGTTATGGACTGAAATTAGTTAACCTAGGGGACTCTGTTGTTATTTTACACCTTTACATGGGTTTGTTTCCAAATGTCGCTTCAATGCTAAGATTTATAACAATACATAAGTGTTCTAATTTCCATTTTTTAGTTTTTCCTGCTGTCTTTTTGAGGTTATTTGAAATAGAAGCCTGGCGGGTTCAATTTAAATACTTGATATTTGATCAATTCATTTAAAGGGCTTCGATAAATATCCCTAAATTTGCCAATCATACTTTATACAGTGGCAGCATTATTTAATAAGAAATCAAAAAACAGTACTTCCGGTTCCGGTGATGAAATGACCTTTTGGGAGCATCTTACTGAATTGCGTAAACGCCTTTTCAGGATGATACTGGCTTGGTTTGTAATGTCGGTGATAGCCTTTATCTATAGCCGGTTTATCTTCGATAAAATATTACTTGCCCCGAAAGAACCTGATTTTATTACCTATAAATGGCTTTGCCAGCTGGGTAAATTAATCCATGCCGAAAACCTTTGCCTTCCGCCAATGTCGCTAACCATCATAAACCTCAACCTTTCGGGGCAGTTTATGACAGATATGACAGTGTCCATGTTCGCCGGGCTTATCATCGGATCTCCATTTATTATATACCAGCTGTGGCAGTTTATAATGCCTGCGCTTTACGACAAAGAGAGACGTTATGCCCGCAGGGCCGTTTTTATCATGTCGTTCCTGTTTATTATCGGGGTGCTGTTCAGTTACTATTTAATGGTTCCCTGGACACTTAACTTCCTGGGGACCTACCAGGTAAGTTCAATGGTAGTAAATCAGATTTCACTTTCATCGTATATCAGCACTGTAACTTCGACCATACTGGGTGTTGGCGTTGTTTTCGAACTGCCTGTTGTAGTGTATGTGCTGGCCAAAATTGGAATTATCACCCCGGCATTGCTGAAAAATAACCGGAAATATGCATTTGTTATTATCCTTATTGTTGCTGCAATTATTACACCGCCTGATGTTTTCAGCCAGATGATTGTTACCGTTCCACTGTATGCCTTGTACGAAATAAGTGTTCTGGTGGCTGTTAAGGTTGCACCGGCTCCTGACCCTGACCTTGCTGATGACGAGGAATAGTTGTCAGTGCCTATTTTCATTCCGTTTTTCTGAAAACTGATCCTTTATTTTATTTGTTTGCAAATAGTTGTGAAACACCTGATAGCCATCGCTTTGGCGTGGCCAGGTGACTGGATATTTTATGCAACCAGGTGCAATTTATTCAGAAAATGTAAAAAACAGGTGTAACCTGCCTGGCAACCTTGCGTCACATGCTAAAACAACAAAACATTTAAAGCCTAAAAGTCATGGAAAAGAATAAACGTTTGTATCGGTCAGCTAAGAGCAAAGTTTTTGGTGGTGTTGCAGGTGGAATAGCCGAGTATTTCGACATCGATCCGATAATAATCAGGCTGCTTTTTGTAATTATTGCCTTTGCCGGTGGCGGAGGAGCTATTGTTTACCTCATCCTGTGGATTGCTCTGCCACTCGAACCAATTACCCCTTTTAGCATGAACATGGGTGCTGGTGATCCTTTCGGAGCCACTAACCCTGGCGAACCGGTTTCGGGTGAAAATCCTGCCGGCAATGCGGCTGCCCCCTTTGATGTTCCTGTTAAATCAGAAAACCGGAACGGGCTTATCGGAGGTATTGTGCTGATATCGCTGGGAATGATCTTCCTCGCCAACAGGTTTATCCCGAATATTCATTTCGGTGATCTGTGGCCACTTGTACTCGTAGTCATAGGTGGTGTGCTTATTGCAACCAGCTATGCTGAACGTAAAAGTGATAAACAAGAATAACCAAACCTGCTAATTTGATAAATTAGATTTTTCTCAAACCAATAAAACCTGATATTATGAGCTACCGTAAAATATTCTGGGGACTGCTGCTGGTTATCATAGGCGTCCTTTTTATCCTGAAAAATACCGGCGTACTTTTCTTCAGCTGGCATACCATGTGGCACCTCTGGCCGGTAATCCTTATCCTGTGGGGTATCTCACTGATTCCTGTAAAAGACTGGATAAAACTTGTTCTTTCAGTGGCTACTGTACTCATCACCGTTTTGGCAGTTCAAATCTATGGGCCTAAAGATGATAATAAATGGGAGTTTGAGTGGAATGATAACCGCCATCGCGACAACAACCAGGATGAAGTTACGAGTTATAATAATGTAATGTCCGAAAACTTTGATTCGCTTACAAAATATGCCGAACTAAAGCTGAATATCGGGGTTGGTAATTTCCAGATCAAGGACAGTACCGACAAGCTTATTGAAGTGAAGCACGACAACGATAAGGCCAACTATTCCATGACTGCCAAAGCCGAAGATAGCCTTACCCGAATAGAACTCTCCCTCGATAAAGGCGAATTCGACAAAGGAACTGTAAGGAATAACGTGGTGATGAAACTCAATCCCATCCCATCCTGGGATCTGGATCTGAATGTTGGCGCTGCCGAGGTGGATTTCGACCTATCAGGGTTTAAAACGCGCAACGTAAAAATACAGGGTGGTGCTTCGGACATCGTATTAAAACTGGGAGCCATTCTACCGCAGAGCGATGTGAAACTTGAAGCAGGCGCAGCATCCATCACGGTTAAAATCCCCGAAAGCGCCGGCTGCGAAATTGTTTCAAATACTTTTATGTCGAGCAAGAATTTCAAGGGATTCACTAAGATTGGCAAACAACTTTACCAAACTCCGAATTTTGCCACTGCCAAGAATAAAATTAAAATCGATCTGCAGGCAGGTGTAGCAAGTGTTGATGTAGAAAGATACTAATCAGAATGCCGAAAGGCTTGCAGAAAAGGTTTCTGACCGTTCCTTACCTGCAAGCCTTTCATTTTGGTGATCATTATACATAGTTGCATTCCCGTTCGAGGAAACTACTCAAAAGGTAACACAATTCTCCCGGGGCATCCGCATGAACCCAGTGCGATGCTCCGGGAATTGTTTTTATGATGGCCGACGGGAACAGTTTCTCTATCAAAGGGATATCTGAATCGGTGATGTAATCCGATTTCCCGCCGCGAACAAACAGCGCGGGGCCCGGATAGGTATTATCGCTGCTAACGCCATCGAAAAGTAAATCCATGCTTTGGTTTATGGCTTCGAGATTCAGTCGCCAGGCCAGCTTGCCATGTATTTTGTAATATAAATTCTTCATAATAAACATCCGGACCCGGCTGTCCGAAATCTGCGAATCCAGAATTTTTTCAACTTCTGTACGCGTAGTTACCGAATCGAGGTCAATGCTCATCATCTGGCTTATCACCTGGGTATGGATTTTTCGCTCCGGGTATCTTCGCGGGCTGATATCAATTACAACCAGCTTTTTTACAGCACCGGCATTTTCGAGTGCATAGGTCATGGCTGTTTTTCCACCCATCGAATGGCCGATGATAATCGGATTCTCAATGCTGTGTTCATCGATAAACTCAGCAAGGTCATCGGCCATAGCCGGAAAACTATGAATTGAAGCATGCGGCGACTGCCCGTGATTACGCTGATCGGGGATATAAACATGAAACTGGTCGGCTATACGGCGGGCGACAGTTACCCAGTTGTCGCTTTGCCCAAACAATCCGTGCAGGATAATTACCGGTTGCCCGCTGCCAAATTCACGGTAAAAAAGTTTCATAACAATGAATTAAAATACAGAAGTTATCTGTTGCCCCTGATGGGCTGGTTTTATTTGTGGTTCTGTTCCGAAACCACTTCACCCGATTTATAACGAACGGTTTTTACCGGTTCGCCTTTCTCGTTCCAAAACTGCCATTCACCATCTTCGAATCCAAGCTTAAAACTACCTTCTTTCATTTTTATTCCATTTGGGTGGTAATAAGTCCAGGTGCCTGTTTCGCGGCAATCGGTATACGTGCCTTCATATTCTTTTTTACCATCGGCATAATAATGAACCGAAGGGCCGTTCATTAAGCCCCCGGCATATATTTTTTCATACTCCAGGCTGCCCCCGGGATAATGAAACCGATATGGACCGTTGAATTCTCCGTCGCGGTAGGTAATTTCCATCATGATGGCTCCGTCCGGATACCAGGCCGTTTCGAGCCCATTCTGTTTGCCATTCAGGTAAGGGGTTTCTATCTGTTTACTCCCGTCAGGGAAAAGGGCAACTGCCATTCCTGTAAACGGAACGGGCGATCCTTTCTGATAAAACACCCCATTTTTTTCTTCAAGTTCACGGGGCTCAACAATTTTTTGCGCCATGGCTGCCACGGTGCCCAGGAGCAAAATCAGTATAAGTGATTTTTTGATCATTATTCCGTGTTTTGAATTTATACTTCAAT
>CALCJE010000167.1 GCA_937965665.1 uncultured Bacteroidales bacterium | reverse complement strand
AAATCGTTTTGCCAGGTCGTTGGCTTTTTGGTCCCAAACCTGTGCGTCAGCATAGGTATCACGAGGATCAAGAACAGCAGGATTCACGCCATGAAGCTGTGTAGGCGCTTCGAGGTTAAATACCGGTATTGTTTTGGTTGGGGCATGGTCAATTGAGCCGTCGAGGATGGCATCAATAATCGCCCTTGTATCTTTAATGGAGATACGTTTCCCGGTACCGTTCCACCCGGTATTTACCAGGTAGGCTTTTGCGCCAACGGCATCCATACGTTTTACCAGTTCCACGGCATACTTGGTTGGATGCAGCGAAAGGAATGCATTTCCAAAACATGCTGAAAATGTGGGCTGTGGCGAAGTTACACCACGTTCGGTGCCTGCCAGTTTAGCTGTAAATCCTGAAAGGAAATGATACTTTGTCTGGTCAGGAGTAAGCAATGAAACCGGTGGCAAAACACCAAATGCATCAGCTGTAAGGAAAATCACTTTGCTTGCATGCCCGCCTTTCGATACGGGTTTAACAATATTTTCGATATGGTAGATAGGGTAGGATACCCGGGTATTTTCTGTTTTGGAACAATCTGTAAAATCAACGGAACCATCATCATTTACAGTAACATTTTCGAGCAGTGCATCGCGGCGGATGGCGTGGAAAATATCAGGTTCGTTTTCTTCGCTCAGGTTGATGCATTTTGCATAACAACCGCCTTCAAAATTAAATACGCCTTCATTATCCCAGCCATGTTCGTCATCACCAATAAGCTGGCGGTGCGGATCGGCCGAAAGTGTGGTTTTGCCTGTTCCTGAAAGACCGAAGAAGATTGCTACATCACCGTCTTTTCCCATATTTGCAGAGCAGTGCATCGAAGCAATTCCGCGCAATGGCAGGTAGTAGTTCATCATGGAGAAAATCCCCTTTTTCATTTCGCCTCCGTACCACGAGCCACCAATCAGTTGCATACGTTCGGTAAGGTTGAATGCAATAAAGTTTTCAGAATTCAATCCTTGTTCCTTCCAGTTGGGGTTGGTAGTTTTTGATGCATTCTGAACCACAAAATCAGGTTCAAAATTAACCAGTTCTTCATCCGCTGGACGGATAAACATATTTTTTACGAAGTGTGCCTGCCAGGCTACTTCCATGATAAAACGCACTTTGAGCCTGGTGTCGGGGTTGGCGCCACAATAGGCATCCATGATGTACAGTTTTTTGCCTGAAAGTTCGCCTTGGGCAATCGACTTCAGGTGATTCCATACTTCGGGCGACATAGGTTTGTTATCGTTTTTTCCGATTGTCGACCACCAAACGGTGTTTTCGGAGATCGAATCGTGCACGATGTATTTATCTTTGGGTGATCGGCCCGTAAAGATACCTGTATCAACATTTACTGCTCCAAGATTGGAAAGTTTTCCGCGTTCAAATCCTTCGAGCGAAGGATCCATTTCGTGTTGAAAAAGCTCATCGTACGAAAGGTTGTAATACACTTCATTGACCCCTTTTATTCCATATTGTTCAAGATCAATATGAATTCCGGGCCGGTTTAAAGCAATTGCCATAAAACTGATTTTAATTGGTTGGGTTGAGTTTGGTAGTTTATTCTGTATAATTAATAAGCAGGCATATCTTTAATGGAATGATCAGGCAAATATATAAAAAAAGCTATTTGAAAAATTTTAAACTCAGTTTTATTAAAAATGGGGATCAAAAAAAATCAGCCACAGTTTTATGTGGCTGATAAACAGTTCTGTGCGTTTGATGTGTTTGAAATTTCATTTCTTTTTATGACGGGCATTAAAGGTTTTATCGCCCTTGGTTTTGGGCTTCTTGTATTTCAGCGCCAATTCCCGTTTATAGGAACCTCCCTTATTGGTCTTCTTGTTTTTTTCTTTCTTTTCGTGAAAGCCAGGTAAAAGGACTGGTTTTTTCTTTTCGTTCCTGAACGGATTTTTGACCAATCCGGTGCGTTCCCGTTCTTCAGGAGTTTTCTGGTTCGAAATTTCAACATCTTCCGGGAAATCTACCATCGGAATTTCAATGGACATCAGTGCTTCAATCCGCTCTTTAGCAGGCAGTTCGTGCTCAGTATAAAACAGTATCGATTTACCCTGCTGTTCAGCTCTTCCCGTTCGCCCGATTCGGTGAATATAGTTTTCGGGAAAATTGGGCGTATCAAAGTTTATAACATGGGTTACCTTATCCAGGTCGAGGCCACGGGCCATAATATCGGTGGTAACCAGGATTCTAACCTTTCCCTCGTCGAAATCACTGATGGTTTTAAACCGGTAATTCTGGGTTTTGTTGGAATGTATAATCCCGATATCAGCAATATTTTTTGCCTGCAGGGCGGCAAATACACGATCGGAATTATTTTTACTGGAAACAAAAACCAATACTTTCCTGAACTCAGTTTTATCGGCTGTAAGATGTGCCAGCAGGTTTACTTTAGTGTAAAAGTTAAATACCTCATAGCACGATTGCTCAATGGTATCCAGTGGCGTGCCACTGGGAGCAATCGAAATTTTGGCCGGCGTAATAAAATCATGGTCAATCAGTTCAGCAACCTCATCAGTCATGGTGGCCGAAAACATAATGTTTTGCCTGCGCGAAGGAAGAAGTTCGAAAATATTGGTTAGCTGAAACCGGAATCCCAGGTCGAGCATCACATCCACTTCGTCAATCACCAGTTTGTTAATGCCTTTCAGCTGCAACGCCCCGCTGAGGGCCAGGTCGTAGAGCCTTCCCGGGGTGGCGACCAATAAGTCTGCTCCCTGCACAACGCGCTGTTTCTGCGTGTTAATGTTTACACCTCCATAAACGCCAAGTACCCTTACATTCATATAGCGGGCAATACTTTCGGCCATTTCAACCACTTGCAGGACCAGTTCCCGGGTTGGTACCAACACCAGGATTCGCGGATTGAGTTGTTTCGAAAATTTAAGGTTCTGCAACAGCGGAAGCAGGTAAGCCATTGTTTTCCCGGTACCGGTCTGCGCAATCCCAACCACATCTTTTCCCGACAATATCACAGAAAATGCTTCTGCCTGGATAGGAGTGGGCCTTTCGAAACCGATTTCGGAAATGGCATTAGCAAGTGGTTTCGACAGGTTGAAATTTTCGAAAGTATTCATAAAAAGTTGTAGTTCAGTTAAATATAAATGACTGATTAGCGTAGCCAGTCATTGGGTTGTGTTTCAATATGTCCGAAGCAAGTAATAATCATGGAACATTGAAGCAGTTGTTCGAAATGAGTATGTACTGACCGGGAAACGTTAAACGCCTCAAAGATACGACTTTCGGTCAAGATGGAACTAACATGATGGCGATATCGGCTTAATTAGTATTGTTTTTAAACCAGGCTTCACGAAACAGCCCGGGCAATTATCCGGGCTGTAGTTTAATTTTTTAAATGAAACAGCGAATAGTTTTACTTTAGGAACATGCGTATAACAGGTTGGTAACCTGGTGTTTTGATCCTGAGTATGAATGCGCCTTTGTTAAGGGTACCAGTTGCTACCTGTAATTGGTTATTATTTTGCAACTGCGTTTGCTGTGTTTGGATAACGCGCCCCTGCATATCCATTATTTCTATTTCTGCAGATTTTGAAATAGGCATGTTTACACGAATGTTCAAAATATCGCCTGCCGGGTTAGGGTAGGGATTTCCGGCAAGTATCTCAGTTTTGTTGGTGTTCTCAACGCCCAGGGTAATAATCGCCCCGGCATTCATTGCAAAATTGATATTCAAATTCGATTCATTTTCTGAGAGATTTATATCAGCTGTTGCTGTTGTTTTACCTGTCATTTCTGCCTGGATGGTGTAGTTGCCAAATTGCAGGTTAATGAATTCGAAATATCCGTTGTTATCAGTAAAAGTATAAGCGACTGGCTCGCCAGTATTGTTGTAAAGCACAATTTCAACATTAGCGGCTGGGATATTTACCGGAGATTTTATCTGTCCTTCCCAGTTAATATAACCCGAAATTTTGGCTGTTCCCTGTTTGTCGGGTTCTGATGCCGACGATACCAGCTGAATCGGATACCATGCATTCTGCTCACTTGATTTTACTAGGGCAGCATTGAACCATGACAATGAATTCGGGTAATAGGTAGGCATGTAATTAAAGAATCCGGCCGAACCAGGTGTAAGCATCGCATACAAATAAAAACTACCATCAGGAACGTTACGGAAAACGTAGTTTCCGGCCGAATCGGTGAGAGCCTGGTCGTAATAAGCGTTATCGGCGCCAATAAGCCATACCAGGCCCTTGTCAGCTGGCTTCTCACCGGCAATCACCATTCCCGGTATTGTAAAGTTACCGGTATGCTTTCCATAAAGAATATCCATACAGAACACATCCTTGCAGCCACCTTTTTCGGTCCATATTGTGAGACAAACGTTATAAATGCCGGGGGCAGTATAGGCGTGTACCGGATTGGGTTCGTTAGAAACCGACCCGTCGCCGAAAGTCCAGAATTGGTTACTATAACCCGGTGATGAAGTATTTATAAAACTGTAAATGTTGCCCGCGGCGTTTTCGGCCAGGAAGGCGTTGAATGAGGCTTTACATTCGTTTTGTATTATATTAACCCATACTTCCTGGCATGTTTTAGCCTGACAATTATTCATGGAGTCGCTGATGTACAGACAGGCAATATAAATACCAGGCTTTGTGTAAGTATGAATCGGGTTTGCTTCGTTCGATTTTGTGCCATCGCCAAAATCCCAGGTTACGGATACAGAATTACTTTTTGTTATGTTTTCGAATCGGAAGTTATATCCTGATGAATCGGGAAGAACTCTCATTGCGGCCTGGCAAATTGAAGGATGGCCGGGGTAGACAAACTGGCAACTCATGCTTTTGCATTCGTGTATTCCGATGGAATCGCCTGTTTTTGTGATGGTTGTGAGGCAAACATTGTAATACATCTCCGCTTTTGTGCTTCGGAAAGTATGCGTAACCTGCTGCCCGGTGGCACTTTCGCCATCACCAAAATCCCAGTAATAATCTGCTGGCTGGTTTGCAGGTTGAAGCTTGCCGGTGAAAGTATACGTGATGTTATCAGTCGAAACAATCTCGAAATGGTTACTGCATGGTTCAGGAATTTTAACAAAAACATCCTGGCAGGAGGTAGATTTGCAAGCTGAGGATCCGTCGGCTGAAACCTTATACGATGTCAGGCAAACCCTGTAATTTGCATTGTTTCCTGTAAAAATATGCCATGCCTTCTGCCCGATGGAGGTTGTTCCGTCGCCAAAGTCCCATTGCCAGTAATTAACCGTGTTATCTTCTGACCATCCGACAAATGTATATCCCAGCCCGGTGGAATCAGCCTGGTAAATAAAGGAGTTCTTACAGGTCGATGGCCTGTAAATGTTGACTTGCTGGCACGATACAGAGGTGCATGCGGTTCCGTCAGCTGCAATGTTGGTATAGTTGAGGCAAACTTTAAATACAGTGTTTGAATCCTGGAACATATGGGTAACTCTGGGTCCGATAGCCGTGGTTCCATCACCAAAATCCCATGTAAAAGAATCAGCAAAATTTTGTTTCCTTAGTGCTTCGAATATGAATGTAGAACCTGATGAATCGGCAGGATACCATGAAAATGCTGCGTCGCAGGGCCCGGGAACTGTATAGCCAACATCAACCAGCATGCAAAAACTGCTATTGCAAACACTATCAGCACTGCTGATAGACAGGCAAACCTTGTATAAACCTGGTTTTGTGAAAATATGAACAGGGTTTTGAACGGATGATGAACCTTCGTCGCCAAAATCCCATGCATAATTTACTTTACCTGAACCCGGCAGGTAACGGCTACCATCATAAAATGCGATTTCGAGTGGATTGCCGGGATTGGGCGAAAATTTAAAAAAGGACTCACACTTTGTGTCGGTATTGCCGCATATACTCAGGTTAACTACTTCCTCCAGTTTTCCCGGACGGATATACCCAATACCAATTACCCTTGCTCCGCGGCAATCGAAAGTATAAACAAGTATTTTCGACTGCTCAAGATCTGGACTGTAGAACAAAGTGTCAACATATTCCCCATTGGCATCGGTAATTGCTTTGTTAAAATGCCTGAAATTCGGCAGGCTATCCATGGAAATAATCACTGATTGTCCGGCCACCGGCGCACCGGTTTCCTGGTAAGTAATCCGGCCATGAATTTTAAACACAGGTTGCTGTGCAAATGCACCCGAAACCCAAATTGCCAGAATTAGCGAAAAGAATATCTTTTTCATATTGCAACTGCTTAAATTATGAACGTTCGGGTGTAAGATAACATTAATTATAGGTACAAAATTACTGCTAAAAGTTGCATTCCCGACCTTGAATTCAGGAAAAAAACACTTTTAAGTATTTCATTTTCAGCCGGAAGATGCCACTTTTGGCCAGGTTTTAAGAAAAACTGAACGGGCAAGTAGCCTCGCTTTAAACCCTAAAACTACGTTTTGAAAATTTCTTGCAGGCATGCGCCTGAAAGTGGGTGTTTAAACCATAAAAGCGGTGAAAGCAAGGTTTGCGAGCAGTGTAAACATGACGGTGAAAAGAAACAGAAACCCGAGTAAAATATATTTCACAATTGTTTTTCTCCAACTCTGCCCGTACAATTTTTTCATGGCCAGCAGCAGGTAAAGAAATATCCATAATAATGCCAGTGAGGTAAATATGCTGGTGCCAAAAATGGCATCGAGTATATACTGGCTGAGGATGAGTAACAGGAAAATAAGGCTGAAGTAGTGCAGGCTGAGGATTGCATGATCCACATAATAAAACTGTTTACGGCGTAAGTATAGTAATTTGAGCAGCAGTGCAAAAACCGGCAACAGGAAAAACAGCATTTTCGGGATATTGTGCAGGAATACTTCAGCGAGCTTATTGAAGAATTCCCGTTGATTTTTGGCTCCTTCAAGGTTAATTTTCAAAATACGTATGGTGACTATCCTCCTTAAAAATCCATCCCGCTTATCTTTGCTGAGAGTTCCCTGGTAGGCTTTATATTGCTCAGGCGATATCTTGTGTGCTAGCATCGAATCAAGCCTGGCATCGCTCGAATGAAAATCGAGGCCAAATCTGCGAATCGAGTCTTTGGCTGATAAAGACTGCACAGTATCAATATGTAGCGCTGAGATTGCTGACTGTTTGGGCTGGCTTTTATCCGAAACTGAATCAGTTTCTGCAGTAGAATTTATTTTATCAGACTTCTTTTTAGCTAATTGAATTGTATCCTGTTTTATGGCATGACTACTTTGCTCGCCTGAATTTTCTGATTTATCATGTATATTCGTGAAGGTAAAAAACAGGAAAAAATATACAAAACTGCTGAACAGGTATAGCCGGATGGGATGAAACTGGCTGCGTTGCCGGCCTTCGTTATAGCTTTTGGTTAATTTGCCCGGCAAAAAAATAAGTGGTAACACGGTTGTGAAAAACCTGGAATCGAAATGCAGAAAATCACTGGCAAATTCATACACAAGTTCCCCGAACGATTCCTTATGATCGTGGTATCGCTGTCTGCAAAAATGGCAGTAATCACCTTCAATCTCTGTTGAACAATTTTTACAGCGTGCAGTGGTTATTTCTTCCATATACTTTTTTTTGCAAAATTTCAGTTACGATTTCCGCTTGCTATCTGGGTGAATTTTAGATATTGTTCTTTGGTTCAGCTACAATTCTTTTCGCAAGTTTCTGCCAGCTTCCGGTGATAAGGAAACTTTCGTCCATATATCCTACCAGTGTCACAAACCGTTTGTAAGGTATTGCAAAAGACATGGTACCAGCCTTAATATACGGGCGAGCTGATATATCGAACATCCCCAGGATGCAGTCTGGATTTTCTGTTTTATTTTCCTGCAAGGGATATTGGATAATTGATCCGCAACCGGCACTGAATGGCGTTTTAACACCATGTAGGTCTTTGCGGTCGTAATTGGCAAGCGTAAATAAGCCGGACAGAACATCGGGCGTTGCAAAGAAAAGTATTACTTCTGGTTCGTCTGTTTCATCCAGTTTTTCAAATGGTTTTGCGATCAGCCACGATGCCGGTGCCTTTAATGTGGGGGTATGCTTTAAGAGTTCAAGCACCGTATCGGGGTCTTTTTTATAGCGCTCGCCTTCCATTTTTCCTTCAATTCCATAGGATAGAAAGTATTCGAATCCCGGCCTGAGCGAATCAGAAAAACCACAATATCGCAACCCTCCGCCACAACCCAGGTTTGTTTGATTAAACGCCAGAGTTTTGCCTCCAAAAACCTTCGAAATATCAGCTATTATACAACGGTGTCCTGCTGTAGTTGAAGCTGGTTCGGCATGGTGCAAACTATCGCTGTAAAAGAGTGCAACGGGCAAAGGTGCGTTCTGAAAATATGAATTCCATTTTTCAATAAAGCCTAGTTTTAGAGATTCATTCATGATGGTTCAATTTACCGAATGTAAGTAGATCTCGAATTAATTTAAAAAGAAACTGAATTTTCAAATTTACGATGAAACTTTATGCAATGGTTGCAGTTACGGGTAAGAATTTTTGCATTTGTGATGAAAAATCGGCCGGATTTGTAATAGAATTGAAAAATACTCCTGAAAGTGCGAGCAAACCCATGGTTGCCCCGGAAGTAAAAATCTTAAATTTTGTGTTTGCGGCCCAAAACTTAATCCAGGTTTTGAGGTTATGTACACTATTACCATGCCTGTGTTTACAAAACCAGGCTGTAGTTTAAAATGAAATTTTTAGCATTGAAATGCTATACAGACTATCGGTGGAGATAAGACTAATTTTACAGAAAGCACAGCTCAAAAAAATAGTGCCCAACTGAATTTCATGACTGGTCTACCTGATATTTACAGTGAGCATTTTTTTGTCACCAATATATGCTTCCAGTTTGTCGCCAATGGCTACCGGGCCAACTCCGGCGGGCGTTCCTGTAAAAATATAGTCACCGGTTTTCAAAGTCATAAACTGCGAAACATAGGCAATAATAGCAGGGTACGAGAAAATCATATCCTTTGTATTACCCTGCTGAACGGTTTCCCCGTTTTTCCTCAGGCTGAATTCGACCTGCTCCATATTTTCGAATTCCGATATTGGGATAAAACTGCTGATAGGAGCAGAGAAGTCGAAGGCTTTGGCTTTTTCCCAGGGCAAGCCTTTTTCTTTGGCTTTTTGTTGCAGGTCGCGGGCAGTGAAATCGATGCCAATGCCAATGGCATCAATATAGCTTAAAGCGAATTTTTCGCTGATATATTTGCCTACTTTATTGATGCGCAGCACAATTTCGCATTCGTAATGCAGGTCCCTGGTGAATTCAGGGTAAAAGAATGGCCGGTTGCGCGTGAGAAGCGCCGAATCGGGCTTCATGAAATAAACCGGTTCGGTGGGTACTGCATTATTCAGCTCACGGGCATGTTCAGCATAATTGCGGCCTATACATATTATCTTCATATTATCTGACTATTATTCTTTGTTTCAGGTTTCTGGTTTCAGATTTCAAGTTTCTGGTTTCAGGTTTCAGGTTTCTGGATTCTGAATTCTGGGATAGTATCAAACTTCCGCAATCTGCAATCTGCAATCCGCAATCCGTAATCGGCAATCCGCAATCATTCAGGCTTTATTAAACCCCCTGAGCTTTATCGCCGTTATAGTGCGTTTGGTCGAAAGCGGGAAATCGCCTTTCATCATCCAGTCATAGTACGAAGGCTCTGCTTTAAAAACTTCTTCAACTACTTTGCCTTTATGTTTCCCGAAATTGAGGACTTCCTGACCCTTGGCATTAAAAACAAGGTGCCCGACCAGGTCGGCGTTTCGGTTATAATACGAAAAATCATTGAGCGCATTCATGTCGTTCACAACCGGTGTAGAGATATTTCCATCCTTGTCGGCATAGGGAACGCCATCGTAGCGGTCGATCTGAGCCTTCAGAACTTCGAAAGTAGCTCGTGTATCGGCTTCGGCACTGTGGGCGTTGATAAGTTCGCTGTTGCAATAAAATTTATACGCGGCCTTCAGGGTCCGGGGTTCCATTTTATGGAAAATGTTTTGTACGTCGATAATACGGCGGTTTTTCAAATCGAATTCGATGCCGGCGCGCAGAAATTCCTCCACCAGCAAGGGGATATCGTATTTTATTGAATTATAGCCCGATAAATCGCTGTTCCCGATAAATGCATTCAGGTTACCTGAAAGTTCTTTGAAAGTTGGCTCATTTTTAACCATCTCGTCGGTAATGCCATGTATTGCAATCACGACTTCGGGCATTGGAATAGTCGGATTGACCAGGTGCCGCCTGAATTCCTCATGCCCATCGGGGAAAACCTTGAGCATGGCAATTTCAACTATCCTGTCGCTGGCAATATTAATACCGGTAGCCTCGAGGTCGAAAATAATAAGTGGTTTGGTTAAATTTAGTTGCATGTGTTTTAATTTGTAGATATCCCAAAAGGATGGATTGGCTAAATTATTGTTTTTTCAACTGTAAACAGAAAACCCGGCCGCTTTTATTTGGCCGGGTTTTGCTTGTGGTTGAATTTCAATGATTTGTTATTTTGAGACAGCAGTTGGTGTTTTAATATCCAACCTTTGGTTTTTTATATGGTCGTACTGCCATCAAATGCTTCTAACAGTTGTTGCACGCGTTTTATAAACTGGCCTGCAAGTGCGCCGTCTACAAGCCTGTGGTCGTACGAAAGTGAGAGCATGCAGATATGCCGTATGGCAATTAC
This sequence comes from uncultured Bacteroidales bacterium, assembly GCA_937965665.1. Taxonomy (GTDB): domain Bacteria; phylum Bacteroidota; class Bacteroidia; order Bacteroidales; family UBA4417; genus UBA4417. Next base: position 1,610 of record CALCJE010000167.1, on the reverse strand, counting down.
ATCTCCGTCGGCTGTTTCGAGCACCCATGGGCGTTTCTTTATAGTTCCGACACCCAGTATGGCTACCTGCGGCTGGTTGATTACAGGAACGCCTGTAAGACTGTCGAATGAGCCAAAATTGGTGATGGTAAATGTACCGCCGACAATATCATCGGGATTAAGCTTGTTTTTACGTGCGCGGTCGGCAAGGTCATTCACATCATGAACAATTCCCAACAGGTTTTTCTGATCGGCATTTTTAATCACAGGCACAATCAGGTTGCCATCAGGCAGGGCAGCCGCCATACCAATATTAACTGCTTTGCGCTGGATTATTTTGTACCCGTCGATTGAAGCATTCACGTTGGGAAATTCGCGCAGCGCTTTGGCGGCAGCCTCAACAAAGAGTGGGGTATAGGTAATTTTCTGTCCTTCGCGTTTTGCAAAGCTATCTTTGATTTTTTCGCGCCAGCGTACAATATTCGTCACATCAACTTCAATAAAAGAGGTTACATGTGGCGAAACCTGTTTCGACATAACCATGTGATCAGCGATAAGCCTGCGCATACGGTCCATTTCAATAATCACATCACCAGTTGAAGAGGTAACTGCCGGGGCCTGTACTTTCGGCTTTTCAGCAATTGCAGGTGCTGCCGCCACGCTTACCTGGGCAGGTTGTCCCGTAGGTTTCGATGTACGTGTCTGGAGGTAATCCATTAAATCCTGCTTGGTGAGCCGGTTATCCTTACCGCTGCCTTTGAGGGAATCGAGTTCACTGAAAGGAATATTTTCCTGTTTGGCAATGCTCCTGACCAATGGTGAATAAAAACGGTCGCTTTCAACTGCCGCTGGTGCTGCTTCAACTGCTTTTGCTGCAGCCTGTACAACTGGCTTGCTTGCTTCAGGTTCGGCTGACGGCTGGGTTTCGGCGGGTGCAACAGCATCGCCACCACCCATGTTGATTATGGCTATTACTTTGCCAACCGGAACAATATCACCTTCGTTGAAAAACAGTTTTGTTATAGTTCCTTCGACAGGCGAAGGAATTTCGGAATCGACTTTATCGGTTGCAAGGTCGGCAATGGACTCATCTTCAACAACCTGGTCGCCTTCTTTTTTGTGCCAGCGCACAATGGTAGCTTCAATAATACTTTCGCCTAGTTTGGGCATCACCAGTTCAAAATTTGCCATGGTATAATGTTAATCTGTTTTAGTTTTGATACTTTATTTTTTGAAAAAGTTATTCTTTTAAGAGTAATTAAAGTTATGTAAAAAATTAATACTCTGGGATTAATCCTCATCATATAAAATAAAAGCTTGTTCTTTTTTCGGTATGATTTAGTTGTAATTAAACAGGCAGTCGCCAGGTTCATTTATTCAACTACAATAATCAACCATCACCTTTATTTTTCGAGGACTTATACCTGAACAATCAGATATGCGGTTTGGTTCAATGCGTGAATTATTTTCGTCCCAGGTGCCTGAAACCTTTGTAAAGCAATCGGAAATCGTTACTAATGGTGTACCCCCTTGCATACAATAAATTTAGCCGGCTTACCAGTTGCGGATCAGGGTTTTGAATCTCAATTCCATCGGTGGGGTAAATAATGCCTTTGCGGATATCGGGCAGC